>CAXNJD010000028.1:0-8328 GCA_964202545.1 Cypionkella sp. | reverse complement strand
AACAGCATTGTTTCGGCCACGGGCAGCAGGGCATCGGAAAATTCCTGCGGCCCCACGCACCAGCCCGAACGGAACCCCGGCGCGGCATGGGATTTGGAAATGGACGCCGCCACAACGGTGCGATCTGCCAGTTCGGCCATATCAAAGGGCGAGACAAAGCGCGCGCCCTGATAGATCATTTCTTCGTAAACCTCATCGGACAGGATCCACAGATCATGCGCAATCGCCAGATTGCCCAAGGCGCGAATGTCATCTTCGGTCAAAATCGCGCCCGTGGGGTTGTGGGGGGTGTTTAAAAACAAAAGACGCGTGCGCGGCGTGATCAGCGGGGCGATATCGGCGGCTTGCATCCGAAAGCCAGTTTCTGCGTGCAGGGGAACCATCACCACCGTTGCGCCTGTGGCTGCAATGAGCCCTTCATAGGTGGCATAGCACGGATCGCCCAAAAGCACCTCGTCCCCGGGCCCAACCAGCGTGGTCAGCGCCGCAAACAGCGTGGTTTGCGTGCCCGGCAGCGCTGTGCATTGGCTGGGGGCAATGGTGCGGTGCGTGCGTTTGGAATAGCGGGCAGCCAGCGCTGCCAAAAGGTTCGGCTCGCCCCGCCCATTGGAATATCCCAAACGACCTGCATCAATGCCTGCCTTGGCGGCGGCCAGCAGCGCATCTGCGGGGGGCACGTCTGGCTCGCCAATGGACAGCTTGATCACTTCGCGCCCCTGCGCGATCATTTCCTTGGCACGGGCATGAACCGCCCATTTCGCGCCGCCAAGTCCTGATAGACGGTTAACAATTGGGGCAAAGCGCATGGTCTACCTTCGGGCTAATGTAATGCCTGCCAAGCCTAGCAGGAATTGGCGCGGCCTCAACCCTTTGCGGGATGCTGCCATGGTCGCGCGCAGGTTTTTCAGCTACTATTTGCCCTTTTGGGCGGCCAGCAGTTCGGCCAACTGGCCTTCAATCGTTTCAAGCTGCTTGGCCAATTCGGCGCGCTCGGCCTTTTTGGCCTGCACTTCGGTTTCCGAAGCGGCCTCTTGCATCGAGTTCACGATCAAGCCGATCAGCAGGTTCATCACGGCAAAGGTTGTGACAAACAAGAACGGCACGAAGAACAGCCATGCATAGGGGAACACCTCTTGCACGGGGCGTGCGATGCCGCCTGCCCAATTTTCCAATGTCATCAGTTGGAACAGCGTGAACAGCGATGCGCCCAAACTACCGAAATATTCTGGGAAATCTGCGCCAAAAAGCCGTGTGGCCATCACTGCGGCGATGTAAAAGATAATTGCCATCAGCAAAAACACCGATCCCATGCCCGGCAATGCGCGCACAAAACCTTCGACCACGCGGCGCAAGGATGGCGAGATGGAAATAACCCGCAGCACCCGCAAAATCCGCAACGCCCGAAGCACGTTCAGCCCCTGCGCGCCCGGAATAACGGCGCTAGCAATGATGACAAAGTCAAACACGTTCCAGCCCGAGCGGAAATAGCGCAGGCGCAGCGCGTAGAGTTTGGCCAGAAGTTCGGCGATGAAAATGGCAAGGCAGATTTCATCCAAAATAGACAAAAGGTTGCCCGTCGCACCCACCACTGTGGGCGAGGTTTCGAGCCCAAGAATTGCGGCGTTGATTAAGATCACCGCCAAAATCGCATTATGCACGAAGGGGCTTTCCAGCCAGTTTTCCAGTTTTTGCGCAAGTGTCATTCTGTTTCGCCTAAAGAAATTTTTTGGGAATGGGGTTTTCAAAATTACCGCTTTAGGTTTGTCTGCCTTGTTTGTCAAACATCGTCTTTTGCAGGGGTGTGATACACATCTTTGTGGATGATCACATCGCATTGCGGGTAGCGCTGCAAAATAGCGCGGCGCAGGGCGGCGCCAATATCATGCGCCTGATTTAGCGGCTGCGCCCCGTCTAGTTCGATATGCAGGTTCACAAACACGCGGCTGCCTGCCATGCGAGTTTTAAGATCATGATAGCCGAAAACTTGGGGCCAGTTTTTGGCAATCTCGCCAATATCTTCAATTAATGCAGGGTCGGCGCGCCGATCCATCAGCGCATCAAACGCCCCTTTACCTATGCGCAGCGCGCCAATGGTCAGCAGCGCGGCGGCGGCCAGCGCGACCACGCCATCAATTGCCCCCATATCCCAATATTTCGACGCGATCAGCGCCGCAATCGCGCCGATATTGGGCAGCAAATCGCCCAAGTAGTGCAAGCGGTCAGCGGCCACCACGCGGCTGCGGGTTTTGCGTGCAACATGGCCTTGCCACATCACCAAGCCCAGTGTCAGCAGCACGGACAGGGTCATAACCAGCAGGCCCGCACCTTCGGCTTGCAGCGGGGCGGGGGCGGGATCGGTCAAGCGTATCACTGCCGCCGTGGCAATCACCCCCGCCGAAATCAGCACAAACATCGCTTGGCCCAGTGCCGCCAGATCTTCGGCCGATGAATGGCCAAAGGCATGATCTTCATCCGCAGGGCGCGCGGCATAAATGAGCGCCGCCAGCGCACCAAGCGAGACCATCAAATCCATCGCGCTATCGGCCAAACTGGCGGCAACCGATAGCGCCCCCGTTTGGCCCAGCCCCCACAGTTTAAGCGCCACAAGCACACCCGCCACAACGGCAGAGGTCATGCCAGCGCTAATATTCATCCGTGTATCGGCTGTCAGTTGGGCCATTATTTATTCCACCACTTCATCTGGCCGAACGCCCCAAATCACCGATTTCGGCGCCCAGCCCCGTTCGCCATCTGCATTAACGCGGCACCAATCGATCTGGCACTCCAAAAGGCGTGCCAAAACCCCGCGCTCTGCCTGAAAAGCCACAGGCGATGCGGGGTCTGGCAGGGTATGAAACTGCGCCATATCCGTTGTAGTGATCACAGTGCGCGCCACCGAAAGCAAGGAGAAATGCACCCATCCGCCAAGACCTTCGAAATCTTCGACCTTGCGCCAGTTTTCATATTCGGCAACCACGCGCAGTGGCGTGCCTTTGGTGGTGAACACCCAATCAATGCGGTGCGTCAGACCTGGCCCGCGCCGCGCATTCCCCTCGCTGCCCTTAAGCGAGACAAAGCGTGGTAGGGGCTGATTTGTCACAGGACCGATATTTGCGGCGGCGGCAGGCACCGTCACTTGCGGCTGACCCTCGGGCCGTGGCGCGGGCCGCGTTGTGCCCTGCTGTGGTGTTGCTGCGCTATCTGCCGCTGGCGCGTTTAGGTCTGGGCGCGGGCGTGGGCGGGTCTGCGCATCGGCGGCGAAGGGCCCCACAATAAGTGCAAGTGCACAGCCCAGCATGACAAGCCATGCCCACACATGCTTGCGTGCATGGCGCATTGGCCAAACTTGCCCTGTCCAAATGATGCCACCTGTCGCCATTGCCATCCCTGCCCGCGTGCCGCCGCTGTGCCCTTACATCGATTGGGGCTTGCGGTTGGGCACTGCTTTGCGCAGTTTGCCATTCTATGAACGGATCTGGAAGTGCAGGGAGTGCGATCATGCCATCACCGCGATTGACTGTTGTGGTCACCCGCCGATTACCCGAAGCGGTAGAGACGCGGTTAAAGGAATTGTTCGACGTTACACTGCGCGACCCTGACACAGCGATGAGTCGCGCCGAAATTGCCGCAGCTTTGGCCAATTGCGATGTGCTTGTCCCCACCATAACCGATACTATCGACGCAGGGCTGATTGCGGCGGCTGGCCCACGCTTGAAACTGATTGCCAATTATGGCGCTGGGGTGGACCACATTGATATCGCCACGGCGCGCCAGCGCGGGATTTTGGTATCTAATACGCCCGGCGCGGTGACCGAAGATACGGCTGATATTACCCTTGCCCTGATGCTGGCCGTCACCCGCCGCATCCCGCAGGGGCTGGCCGCCATGCAATCGGGCGCGTGGGAAGGGTGGTCACCTATGGCAAACCTTGGCGGCAGATTGGGCGGAAGGCGGCTTGGTATTTTGGGCATGGGGCGCATTGGGCAGGCCGTGGCGCGACGCGCTCGCGCCTTTGGCTGCCAAGTGCATTATCACAACCGCAAACGCCTGCGCCCCGAAATTGAGGCCGAATTTGACGCGACCTATTGGGATAGCCTTGATCAAATGCTGGCGCGGATGGACATCATTTCGGTCAATTGCCCGCATACGCCCGCCACGTTCCATTTGCTGAATGCGCGGCGCATAAAGCTGATGAAACCCTCGGCAGTTGTCATCAACACCTCACGCGGGGAAGTGATTGACGAGGCCGCCTTGACCCGCGCCTTGCGGGCGGGCGAAATTGCGGGCGCTGGGCTGGATGTATACGAACATGGCCGCGACATTACCCCCGATCTGCGCGATCTGCCCAATGTTGTGCCGCTGCCGCATATGGGGTCGGCCACCGTGGAAGGGCGCATTGAAATGGGTGAAAAGGTGATTATCAACATCAAAACTTTTGCCGATGGTCACCGCCCCCCAGATCAGGTGGTTGCTGGCCAGTTGTAATTAGACCGACCTGCCAACATTCCGCCCAATTCAAAACAAATTTTCCTGATTTTCTAGCGCGGATAGATGTTTCAGGAGACTTCTGATGCGGCGGATTATTGATATTGGCTTTGTGCTTGTCCTTGTGCTTGGCTGCATTGGCCTTGATTTTTATATTCTTAAACGCGACTCGACGAAAGAAGGCTTTGGCCTGTCGGACTACATCGCCCATCGCAAAGATGACTTTAATGATTTGCTTTACCCGCCCAACCTAGCTGCGGCTTTGCCCACAGCGATTGAAGGTTGGGAAATTTCCCCCAAAAGCGCCGATAAGATGGTGGGGGCTACTGACGCTAACCGCGAAGATCAGGCCCATGAAATTGCCCTTGTTAAGGCGATGGCCGCGCTGACCAAAGCCTCTTCGGACAAGGGTGAAATGGTGGGCATGACCTTGGCCAAGGGCGATACGCGCCTGCGCCTTGTGACGACCTTGATCCAAGAGGCCGATGTGCCAGAAGGTATCGAAACCGCCAACGCCATCCCCACTGCCGACACCGCCGCCCTGCAGGCGATGCTTCAGGCGGGGGATGCGGCGACGGGCCTAGCTGTTTATGACGTGGTCGATGGTGTGGCCTTTACCGAACTGCCAAGCGCTGGCGTGACGGGCGACCCCGATATCCGCATGATCCGCGCCACGTTAACGCCCGCATTGTCAGTGACAGTGATCACCCAAAGCCGTGACGACGCCGCGATTAAAGAGGCGCTTCAAGCCATTGATTTTGTGATGCTGAATAAGCTGCTCAATACCCCAGTCGAAGGCGTTATTGAGGACAGCAAAATTGATCTGCGGGGCGGGCAACCCAATGCCGGCTTTGGGACGACTACCGCAAAATTGGCTCCTGCCGCTGTTCGATTGCCGGCAACGGATGAGGGCAGGGTAGCCAAGCCCTTTTCCTTGCCAACAGTCTCGCCCGCAAAAGCTGCCGCTGCGCCGCCGAAAACCAATACAACGGTTCAGCCCTCCGAAACGGCCGTTTTTTTGGCCCCTCCTGCCAGCGAACTGGGCCAATCGAAACAACCCTGCGTGCGCCGTGCTGGGGTATTGGTTTGCCCCGATGGCTGATCGCTTCTTGGCGTAGATTAAGCACTTCTTGCACTTGCCCGCGTGCGGCGATAGCTGTCAGGCGGGCGGTAAAGAGCCGCCAAATTCTATGCATATTGCCGGGAGATAGCCTTGGAAATTTTTACATCGGCGGGGCTGATTGCCTTGCTTCAAGTGATTGGAATTGATCTGGTTTTGGCGGGCGACAACGCCATTGTGATCGGCCTTGCAGCCGCTGGCCTGCCAAAAGAACAGCGTGCGCGCGCAATCTTAATCGGGATCATCGCAGCCACCGTCATGCGGATCGGGTTTGCGCTGGTCACCACACAGCTGCTTGCTATTGCGGGGCTTTTGCTCGCGGGCGGCATTTTGCTGTTGTGGGTCTGCTGGAAAATGTGGCGCGAGCTGCGCGAAGGTCACGGCGATGACAACATGGCCGAAGAGGCGCTGACGGGCACCGATTTGAACGCTGACGGCACGGTTGCAGGTGGCGCGCCCAAGAAAACGCTGGCACAGGCCGCGCTACAAATCGTGATCGCCGATGTGTCGATGAGCCTTGATAACGTTTTGGCCGTGGCGGGGGCCGCACATGGCCACCCCACTGTGCTGATTGTGGGGCTTGTGCTATCTATCGCGCTGATGGGCCTAGCCGCGAACTTTATCGCCCGTCTTTTGAACAAATACAGCTGGATCGCCTATGTGGGGCTTGCCATCATCGTCTACGTTGCGCTGAAAATGATGTGGGAAGGCTGGCACGAAGTGGCCCCAATGGTGCTGGGTTAACTTGGTCTGCTGCTGGCGGCAGCGATGTTCAGCATCAATGCCGCCAGCACCAGTGCGCCGCCAATGGCCGTGGCGCGGCTGAACGCCTCGCCCAAGAACAGCCACACCCAAAACGGGCCAAGGATAACCTCAACTTGGGAAAGCAATGTGGCCGTGGCCGCAGGCACCACCCGCGTGGCAAAGGTGTACAAGATCATCCCGCCCGCCAAAGTGACCACGCCCATAAACAGGGCAAGGCCAATATCGCTGGGCGGCGGGGTTAAATCCTGACCCGTCGCCAGTGTCAGCGCAACCCCTGTGATGGCCGAAAATATCCCTGCCAGCAGCACGACAGGGAAATGTCCCGTATCGGCGCGAAGGTTGCCGTGCCCCGCGCGCAGCGCCACACTAAAGGCGCCAAAGCCAAAGGCACTTAGCAAAGCAGCAAAATTGCCCCAAACCCCCCGCATATCGATCTGCCCGCCCACCATCACCGCTATGCCAATCGCGGCCAAAGCGATGGCGGCCCAAGTAGCGGCAGGCACCCTTTCGCCCAGCAGTGCCCAGCCAATCAGCGCCGCGAAAAAGGGCGATGCGCTGAACAGAACCACCGCACTGGCAATCGATGTGGTCTGCATGCTGTAAATGGCCCCGCCAAAGGCCAGCACCAGTGACAGCCCCCCCAAAACGCCGCTGCGCCCTACCGAGGTAATTGCCGCCCAGACCTGCCCCTTTGAGACATAGCCCACATAGGCCGCCAGCGCCAAAATCAGCCCGAGTGATCGCCACGCCAGCACGGGCCATGACTGCGCCTCGACTACGAGCCGCAAAAATAAGCCCTGCGTTGACCAGACCAGCCCAGCAAGCAATATCAGCCCTGCACCTGTCCGAAATGTCATGCCTGCCCCCATTTTTGCCATCTTGCGCAAATCCAAACATTCCGTTTGCCCAAATACGACCCCGCCCGTCGCAGTTGGGCCAAAGCACCTGCCTGCATGCGCCAAACTTGCCCCAAAACGAAAGCCCGTCGTGACCGATTATGTTGCCCAAATCATCTGCAAAATCGGCCCCACACGCTGGGAAAAGGCAGGGCGCAGGCAGCCCCAACGACAACAACCGCGTGGAAATTGGCCTCGCGCAACTGGCCTTTGGCCGGTGGCAGCAGGCGGGGCTGACCCTGCCGAACCTTGCTGCGCGTGCTGGAGGGGGGTGGTTTTGAGGTGATGGCGGGCGAAAAGGTCACCGAACGCACCCGCGCCATCAAACCGCCTGAGGAAATTCTGGCCATGCGCTGCGCCTTTCATGCCTGCGCGGCGGCAATTGTGGAAATGGAGGCGCTCACCCGCGAAAACGTGCCAAAAGGCGGCGTAGCGGAATATGCCATTTGGGCCGAACCGCTCAATGGCAATATCAAGCAAGCGTGGCGGTGAATGGATTGAAGCCCGCCTGCTCGCATCAGGCCCACGACGAACCCGTGGTTCCAAGAATGCCGCGCGCGCCTTGTGCGCCGCCTGTGCCCACGGGCGCGATCATATGCTGGATCATCAGGCGCGGCTGAAGCCAAGCGTATCTATCCGCGAATTGGTGATGGAGGGGCACCAGTTAGAGGCGCACAGTTGGGCGTAGAAACATTCATGCAAAATGCCCAGCGTGGGCCTGTGCGATGAATGGCCCTTTGTGCCACCCTAACGGGTGGATCGATAGCGCGTTTGATGCCGTGCTGGAACCGGGCATTATGCTGTGCGCTAGGGCGCTGATCTCGCCCGAAGGGGGGGGCATATTACGAATAAACTGGAATATCAGATTTTGATCACACAAACAGGGTACAAGACCCTGACGCGCTATCCCCTTGATCGAAGGCTCAGTTAGGGGCTTTGCCCCTCGGAGCTGACGCTCCTCACCCCAGGATATTTTTATAGTTAGGAAGGTTAGACAATCTGCTTGCTTCCTAACTCTCCAAATATCCGGTGGGGAGCGCAGCGTGGGGGGCAAAGCCCCCC
>CAXNJD010000027.1:0-8588 GCA_964202545.1 Cypionkella sp. | reverse complement strand
GGAATGCCGCGCCCGCGATCCAGTTCCAAAATCCAAGACGTAATGTCATCCAAGAAATAGCGGTCGTGGGTGACGATCAGGATCGTGCCCTTATAGGCGATCAGGTGCTTTTGCAGCCAAGCGATTGATTCTGCGTCCAAATGGTTGGTCGGTTCGTCCAGCAGCAGCATATCGGGGGCTTCTAGCAGCAGCTTGCACAGGGCAACGCGGCGACGCTCGCCGCCCGATAGGGTTTCGACATCGGCATCATCGGGCGGGCAGCGCAGGGCGTCCATCGCGACGCCGACGGATGCCTCCAACTCCCACAGGTTTTGCGCATCGATCTGGTCTTGCAAATTGGCCATTTCATCCGCCGTCTCGTCCGAATAGTTCATGGCGAGTTCGTTATAACGTTCCAAAATGGCGGTTTGCTTGGCCACGCCCAGCATGACATTGCCCTTCACGTCGAGCGTTGGGTCAAGGTAGGGTTCCTGCGCCAGATAGCCCACCTTGGCGCCCTTGGCGGCCCACGCCTCGCCCTTAAAATCGGTATCCATGCCTGCCATAATCTTCAGCAGGGTCGATTTCCCCGAACCGTTGATGCCAACCACCCCGATTTTGACCCCGGGCAGAAAGTTCAAATGGATATTCTCAAAGCATTTCTTCCCGCCGGGATAGGTCTTGGACACGCCTTCCATGTGGTAGACATATTGATAGGGGGCCATGTGACATTCCTTTTGCAGCAGTGAATTTTGCCAATCATTTAGTGCGGAACGCCCCAAAGCGCAATTGCCGCAAATAGGCGGGCTGCGGACTTGGGCCAACATAGTGCCCCGCGCAGTGTTGCGCATTAGGCACGCCGCCCCGAAAGATGTGCCTGTATCCAAATTCAAATGTGCAAGACCTGCGAGTGTTGCTAGCTTAAACGCAATCAGAGATTGAACTCTGAACAGGCATTTATCAGTGTGGTGACAACATGAAAACGACCCTTGGGGCCGCGGCATTGGTGCTGGCATTTTCGCCCGCAGTCCAAGCGCAAGATTTTTCCAGTGTTATTTCCCTGGGCTACGGCGAGAACAAGTTTGCCGTTTCTGCCGATCGTCTCAGCGAGACGTCCCTGAAAGGGCGCTTTCGTGCGCAGACAGGGAATGGCATGTCTTTTGGCCTGCAGTTTGGCACTGAAGCAAAGTCCGATCTCGAAACGTCCGAGACGTCTGGCGGGCGCAACTTTGGCGCAGATATGTTGTTCACCCAACAAAACAACCTGTCCTACGGGGTCTATGCCGAGAGTGCTGCCGTAACAAGTGGCGGTGCGGCGATACTCTCGACCAGCGCCTTTGGCCTAACGGCAGGATATGCGGCAAACGGATTAAATATAAAGGGCTTTGTCGGAAACGCGGCTTTGCAAGAGCAGCCATCGGTTGAGATTACGGCATTGGGCATGACCGCAAGTTATCAAATTGCACCAACCTTCACCTTGGGTGCCAATCTTTCGCAACATGGCATTAAAAACACTGGCTTTGTGAACACTGCATATACCTATGGCTTGGGTGCAGTTTACCAGCCAACGCCCAGTATTGGCCTTTTCGGCGGGTTCACCTCGATGGATCTGTCGTCCAGCAACGACTCTCGCCTGACAGAAATGGGGTTAGGGGGCAGTTACCGCGTCAACCGATCAGGAAGCTCGCCAATTCTGGCGACATTAGAATTTCTGAACACTGATTTTAATTCTGACCCTGACAGTATTTCATTCAACACCATTCGTCTGGGGGTCACATTTCCCTTGGGCGCTGCTGCAAAGAATGTTTCGGTTCCCATCAACTCGGCTGCTGACAAGGTATTTCAACCTGTTCGCAACGTTTTGGGCGTGTCTGGGGATACGGTGAACTAGGTCCTTCAACCCTACGGGCCCAAAGGTAGCTTACCGCACACACCTCGGCCATTGTTCTGGTCAAGCCACCATGAATGACCCTTTACATGCCAAGATCAGCCCGCCAAAACTAGCTTTGCCGCAGCAAAGGGGTTCAGGTGCGAACGGGGTTTCCAATAGCAACCAAAGGCATGGTTATAGGCCTTTTGGGGGGGTCATTTGATCCTGCCCATTTGGGGCATGTACATCTAACCCGTCAGGCGATGGCGCGGATGGGGCTGGATGCTGTCTGGTGGCTGGTCACCCCTGCCAACCCGCTAAAGACACGCCAGCCTGCGCCGCTGGCGGACAGGCTGGCGCGGGCGCGCGATGTGATGGTGCATCCGCGCGTCAAGATAACGGCGGTGGAGGCGATGCTGGGCACGCGCACAACCGCCGACACGATTGACCGCTTGCGCGCGATTTACCCTGGCGTGCAGTTTGTTTGGCTGATGGGGGCCGATAACCTTGTGCAATTTCATAAATGGGGGCGCTGGCGCGATATTCTGCGCACGGTTCCCGTGGGGGTGCTCGCGCGGCCCGGATCGGGGATTGCAGCGCGGCTATCCGTTGCAGCACAGGCGTTTCGCGTGCACCGCGTCTCTCGCGGGGAAACCTTGCGCGGTCATAAGCCGCCCGTCTGGTGCTTTGTGAATATGCCCATGAACGCCGCCTCTTCGACCGAGATACGCGCAAAGGGAGAATGGGGCAAGCCTGCCAAGCCTGCGCGGGTGGATAGGGCTAAGTTGGATATTTAAGCCAATGTGAAAGTAGGGATGGTTCGGGGATGATTGGCAGGCGCGGAATTTTAGCGGGTGGACTTGCGGCGCTGGCCGGGCCTGTTTTGGGGCAGACACGGCCAAAGCCGCGGCCTGATAGATCGCGCAGCGGCGTAGATGCCGCCTGCGCCGAATATATTAGGGCGGCGAAACTGGGCGGCGCGGCGGGCTATGCTGTGGCTGATTTGGCCAGCGGGCGCGTTTTGGGCGGCGCGCAGGCAGATGCGCCAATGCCGCCTGCATCCGTCACTAAGGCGCTGACGGCGCTGTTCGCGCTGGAACGTTTGGGTGCGGGCAAACAATTTGCAACGCGCGTTTTGGCCACGGGCCCCGTGCGGGGCGGCGTGGTGCAGGGCGATTTTATCTTGGCGGGCGGCGGCGATCCCAGCCTTGATACCGACCGGTTGGGCGATATGGCGGCAGCACTGGCGCGCGCGGGGGTGCGCGGCATTACGGGGCGGTTTTTGGTATACGGCGGCGCCCTGCCCTATATCGAGCGGATTGCAGCAGATCAGCCCGATTTTGTGGGCTATAACCCCGCCATCAGTGGCATGATTCTAAACTACAATCGTGCGAACTTTGTTTGGGCGGCGGGGGGCCGCACTTTGGCGGTGAATGCCGAAGGAGCACGCTTTGTGCCTTCTGTGCGCAGCGTGCAGGTGGCTTTGGCCCAGCGCGAGGCGCCGTTGTTTGTCTATGAAGGCCGTGCGCCCGTCGAGGCGTGGAGCGTGGCCGCCCCTGCCCTGCGCAAAGATGGCTCTCGCTGGCTGCCTGTGCGTGCGCCAGTGGTTTATGCGGGCGATGTATTTGGCGCGCTGTGCGCAGCGCAGGGGATTAAGCTGCCCCCTGCACGCGAGATTGCCACCCTGCCCGCTGGCGCGCATGTGCTGGCAGAAGACCGCAGCGAAGGGCTTGAAGCACTGATCAAGGGGATGCTGAAATTTTCCACGAACCTAACCGCCGAGGCGCTGGGGCTTGCAGCATCGGGGGCGGTTGATATTGCGGAATCGGGGGCGGCGATGACGGCTTGGGCGCGGGCGCGTTTTGGCATTTCGGCGCAGTTTGGCGACCATTCAGGGCTGGGGCCAATGTCCAGCTCTACGCCCGCCGACATGGTGCGGGTGATGCTGGGAGCGAAAGGTTCGGCGTTAATTGGGCTTATGCGCGAAAAGGGCGTGGACGGCGAGGGGCGCGAGGCGCAAGGCGCAGCGCTGCGAGTATTCGCCAAAAGTGGCACATTGAACTTTGCCTCTAATCTTGCGGGTTATATCACCGCCCCATCGGGCCGCGCGCTGGCCTTTGCGATTTTTGCAGCCGACAGCCCGCGCCGTGCCGCCCTGCCCCTAGATCAGCGCGAAGACCCCGAAGGCGGCCCAGCGTGGAACAAACGCGCCCGCGCAATGCAGCGGCAGATGATTGCTAAATGGGGCAAAGCCTATCTTTAGGCGATCAAGCGGGTTGCTGATGCGCCGATAATGCGGGCGGTGACAATCTGCCCCTCTGGCTGATCTGCGGCAAAGTCCACTTCGGTAAACTGCCCCGTGCGGCCCATGCGGGGCGATTCCATCAACACGCTGTGGGTTTGGCCGATTTGCGCAGCCAAATGGCGCTGCAAAGCGGTGTTGCCTGCCGCGCGGAGTTGCGCCGCGCGCGCCTTAATCACAGGGCCGCGCACGGGGGGCATCTTGGCCGCGGGCGTGCCTTTTCGCGCCGAATAGGGAAAGACGTGCAGAAAAGTCAGCCCGCAGTCATCAATCAGGCGCAGAGAGTTTTCGAACATCGCATCGGTTTCGGTCGGAAAGCCTGCAATGATATCCGCGCCGAACACAATATCGGGGCGTAAGGCGCGCGCATCTTCGCAAAACTTGATCGCGTCATCGCGCAGATGACGGCGCTTCATGCGTTTCAAAATCATATCATCGCCCGCCTGCAAGGACAGGTGCAGATGCGGCATCAGGCGCGGTTCGGTGGCGATGGCGCCCATAAGGGCATCGTCCGCTTCGATTGAATCAATCGAGGAAATGCGCAGACGGGCAAGGTCGGGTACCAGCCGCAAAATACGCATGACCAATTCGCCAAGGCGCGGCTGTGCAGGCAGGTCTGCGCCCCATGATGTTAAATCAACCCCCGTCAGCACCACCTCGGCAAAGCCGCGGTCAACCAGACGTTTGATTTGATCCACGACAACCCCCGCAGGCACAGACCGCGAATTGCCGCGCCCAAAAGGAATGATGCAAAAGGTGCAGCGGTGATCGCAGCCGTTTTGCACCTGCACATAGGCGCGGTGGCGGCCAAAGCCATCAATCAAATGCCCCGCCGTTTCGCGCACTGACATGATGTCATCCACCTGCACGCGTTCCGTTGTGCCAATCAGATCGGGGGAGGCCATTGCGGCCCACGTTGCCGCCTGCATCTTTTCGGTAGTGCCAATCACGCGGGTGACTTCAGGCATGGCGGCAAAGGTCTCGGGTTCGGTTTGGGCGGCACAGCCTGTGACAATCACCGCAGCCCCTGGATTTTCGCGGGCGAGTTTGCGGATTTCTTGTTTGGCCTTGCGTACGGCCTCAGCAGTGACGGCGCAGGTGTTGACGACAACCGCCTGCCCAAGGCCCGCGCTTGCGGCAAGTTCTTTCATCGCTTCGGTTTCATAGGCGTTCAGGCGGCAGCCTAATGTGGCAAAAATAGGCGCGCTCATTGGGCCACCAGCGCCATCATGTCCGCCGATAAACGGCCTTCAAAGACATAGGCCACGGGGCCTGTCAGCCAGACGCCATCATCGCGCCAATCCACGCTCAGCACCCCGCCATCGGCCTGCACTGTAACGCGGCGGCCCGTCAGCCCGCGCAAATGGGCGGCCACGGCGGCGGCGCAGGTGCCCGACCCACAGGCCAGCGTAATGCCCGCCCCCCGCTCCCACACGCGCAGGCGCAGGGTATTGGGGGCGATCAGGCTGGCAAATTCGATATTGCAGCGCTGGGGGAACAGCGGGTCATGTTCCAGCGCAGGGCCGCGCTTGCCCAAATCCACCGCATCGGCATCGGGCACGAAAAAAACGGCGTGCGGGTTGCCCATGCCTAGGGCAACGGGGGCACCTTCCAACGGCAAGGCCATCATATCCACCTCGCGCGCAAGGGGCAGATCGCACCAATCCCGTTGGGGATGACCCATATTCACAGTCACCTGCCCATCCGCCCCGCGCTGCGCATAAAGCGTGCCGCGCGCCGTGGTCAGGCTAAGGTTATCGCGCCCCGTCTGCGCCATCATGTAATGAGACACGCAGCGCGTGGCATTGCCGCAGGCCCCCGCGCGACTGCCATCGTTGTTCCAAAAATCCAAATGAAAATCGGCGGTATCCGAGGGGCGAATTTCAGCCAATTGGTCAAACCCCACCCCGCGATGCCGATCCCCCAGCGCCGCCGCCAGAGCAGGCGTGGTCACCGCTGCGCTGGCGCCGACCCGCCCGCGCGAATCGATGATGACAAAATCATTGCCAGCGCCATGCATTTTGAGGAAGGGCAGGCCAAAGGGGTGGGCACGGTGTTCCATCCCTGCCCTATACAATTGCGCATAGCTTTTTGCCAGAGGCGGTCGTTTTGCCCTTGACCCTAGGGGCGTTAGTTTCTAATCACCCGCCACGTGGGCCGGTAGCTCAGCTGGTAGAGCAACTGACTTTTAATCAGTAGGTCTCGGGTTCGGATCCCGACCGGCTCACCATTTCAGGCAAGCCTTTGTTTGCAGGAGATGAATTCAAAAAAGCCCGCGCTGACTGCGCGGGCTTTTTGTTTTGCCAGCCGCCTATCAGCGCAGGTTCGGCAAATCGCTCCCTTGCAGCACCGTTGGGCTGCGGCGCGGCGAGGATTCGAACGCATAAGAACTGGCGCGCACAAATTCGCAAAAGGCCGAGGGCGTTTCCACCACGGTACGGCGTTCAAACCCCAGCGCGAAAAACACAGTGCCATCCGTTAGGGTATGTTCGCCGCGAATCGGCGGCGTATAGCCGCTGCGGGCCAACACAACAGGCACTTTGACCCCATAAAGTAGCGGATTAGCCGATGTATCCCCCGCTAGTATTTTGGGCGAAAATCCGCGGTCGCGGATGGTTTCCCTGTCCAATGTCACGCAGGCCATTTCGGTAATTTCGACAAGGCGTTCTTCAATAGGATCAAATACTTCGTCGCCAATGGCCAGCTGTTCAATGGCGCAAAATTCGGCTCTTCTGGCACCCACGCGCATATGCGTGCCAGCGGCAACAATATCGACCTTCAGGATAAAAATCCCGGCAGATGGTTCTATCACAACACTTTCCCCACTCGTACTACTGACAACGAATCGGTGCAACTGGCAGCAGCATCAACTCAACCAAAGCAGAAAACACGCTTTGGATAAAGGGGAAATTGATCGTCAAAACAGACATAAATTGGGCCAAACTGTGGTGACACAGGGAATCGTGCCACCAACTTGGCGGAAAAAACTGAAGCTATGCTTAACGCTGCAGGGTTATTGTTTGCCCTGCGGAAACAGTCTGCCAATCGCCAACGGCGCCATCGGGCCAAATTACCCGCACTTCAGCGGTTTCTGCGGTGCCAAGGCCAAAATGCTGCGGGCCAAGCACGCCAGACACATGACCGCCGCCTATGGTCACTTCGCGCGTCTCAACCTTATCGCCGCGCTTAAACTCGATAAACGCGCCAATGGCATCGGTGTTGGGGGCAGGTTGGGCCAAGGCGATGTTCACATAGTTGCCCGCCGCAAGCGTGCCCGTATTGCGCCATAGTTCGGTGGGGCCATTGCGGTTGACAACCAGCAAGTCTTGCCAGCCATCGCCGTTAAAATCGGCCAACCCGCCGCCGCGCGCGGCGTTCATCGACAATGCGCCCGATGTCTCGCCCGCCTCTACAAACTTACCGTCAGCGGTTTGCAGGAACAGATTATTCGGGTCTTTCTGCGCAAAATCGGGCATTTCCCAAACATTGCCCTTGGCGACAAACAAATCGGCCAGCCCGTCATTGTTCACATCAGCAAACTGCGCGTGCCATCCCGTAGACGGGCGCAGATCGCCGCCCGTATGGGGCCGGTGCGCGGTGATGCCCAGCGGCCATGCCACATCGCTATACTTGGGTGTCAGCGGGTTTGCAGCGGGGTCTGCCAGCGTTTGAAACTTTTGATCCGCCATCGAGGTAAGGTAATAATCGGGCAGACCATCGCCCGTGATATCCGCGCTGGCAATGCCCATGCCCCAGATACGCAACCGGGGGAACCCTTCCTCGGCGGTGTAAAGGCGCGGAAGGGTTTCTGCACCTTCAAAATGCCAAAGCTGTTCCTGCCCGCCTTTGTAATATTCGCGGTCATTGGACACGCGCAGGCTGGGCTGGCCAGACCGGTTCCAATCAGTGAACAACATCGATAGCGCGCAAAAGCTGGGGGTCAGCGGCAGAGGTTTGGCGTAGGTTTCCCCAACAGGTCGGTGCAGCCAATTGTCGGTGCAATTGCCCCAAGGAAAAGCTTCTTGCGCGCGGTCGATGTAATTGCCAATGGCTAGGCTGGGCAGGGCGTTACCCGCCTCCCAGGTGGCGGCAAAGGCGGTTGACCATGCATTACCGCCGTCAAAGCCCCAAAGTTCATTCGCGCGTTCAAACTGGCAATTGGGCATCCCGCGCATGACCACGTTTTCGCCCACGCGCAAGATCACCAGATCGGGAATCGCATCGCCATCAATGTTAATCGGATAGGCCCCCGAAACGCTGGGCAAATCGGCGGTGCTAGCGGTTTTGGTAAAAGCCAGCGCGCCGCCCTTTTGCGATGCGTTCACATACAGCGCGGCGCGGTCTTGCCCGCCTGCGATGTAAACATCAGGCAAGCTATCAGCGTTGCAATCAAAAATCGCAGCCCCCCCGCCCACCATATATTCCCACTCGCCCGTA
>CAXNJD010000026.1:0-8596 GCA_964202545.1 Cypionkella sp. | reverse complement strand
AGTTCTGCACGCTTTATGGCTTAGGCCCCCCTAGGCCAGTTCTAGGCGCCGGCGGCAAAGTGCGCCCTCCCGGGGGGAGGGAGGGCGCGGCCCGGCGGCGCGGCGCGCCTTGATTCCGTGCCAAGACCCCCCTAATCCCTACTCAGCGCCACCACAGGGTCCAGCCTGCTTGCCGCCCTTGCGGGCAGGAACCCGAACGTAACTCCAATCAGCGTCGATGACAAAAACGCCACTGCAACCGACGCGCCTGAAAAGATCAGCGGTACTTCGGGAAAGGCCCAGATGGCAAGGCTGCCGCCGCCCAGCGCCAGCGCGATGCCTAGCACCCCGCCTGTTAGGGACAGCAGCACTGATTCAATCAAAAACTGGCTCACAATATCGGATCGCCGCGCGCCAATCGCCATGCGAAGGCCGATCTCGCGCGTGCGTTCGGTGACCGATACCAACATGATGTTCATCACCCCAATCCCGCCCACAATCAGCGAAATCACGGCAATCATCGCCACCAGCCCTGTAAGTGCGCGGGCGGTAGATGTGATGGTGCTGCGGATTGTGTCAGAGTTTGACAAAAAGAAATCGCGCGTGCCGTGCCGCGCCAGCATCAGCGCGTCAATGGCGGCTTCTGCATCGGCGCTGGAATAGCTATTTGCCACTTGCACGGCGATGTTGGACAAATGGCTTTGCCCCGTCAGCCGCGACATGACAGTGGTATAGGGCACCCAAACCTTTAGGCTGTCAGGCCCAAAACTGGCCCCGCCTGCCTGCACCACGCCAATCACCCGCATTGGCACACGGCCCAAAATCAGCACCTGACCCACAGGATCGCGGCCATCTGGGAAAAACCGCGCGCGGCTGTCGGCGTCTATCACGGCGACTTGGGCGCGGGTTTCGATATCATCCGCGCCAAAACCTGTGCCTGCGATCACCGCGAAATTGGTCGCCGCAAAGTACCCCGCGCTGACGCCATTGACCTGCGCCGTGGCGCTGACGCTGCCCGACACCACTGTTGCGCTGGTGTTTACGGCGGGCGAGACGCTGACGGCGAAATCTTGCTGCGACAAGGCCAGCGCATCGCCAATGACCAGCGTGCGAATACGGCTGGCATCGCGCGAGCCGAACCCCGTGCCCGCGCGAATGGTGATGGTGTTACTGCCCAAACTGCTGATGTCTTGCAGCACTTTGGCCTGCGTGCCAGAGCCAAGGGCCACCACCAGCACGACCGAGGCGATGCCAATGATAATGCCGAGCATCGTTAAAAAGCTGCGCAAGGGATGCGCGCGCATGGCCCCTAGCGCAATGCGAAACGCCTCGATCACGCGGCCCAGCAATGCGCCCGTGCTGGCTGTGCTGCGTTGCACTTCTATACGGGGGGCAGGGGCGGCATTGCCTGACCCGCTGTCGCGCACAATGCGCCCGTCTGAAATTTCAATGGTGCGATTTGCCTGCGCGGCAACGCCTGGATCGTGGGTGACCACAATAATCGTTTGACCTTTGGCGTTGAGGTCTTTCAGAAGTGCAATCAGATCGGCCCCGCTTTTGGTATCCAGCGCGCCTGTCGGCTCGTCTGCCAAAATCACCTCGCCGCCATTCATCAGCGCGCGCGCTACAGACACCCGTTGTTGCTGCCCACCCGACAGCGCATTTGGGCGGTGATTAAGGCGGTCTTGCAGCCCCAGCGCGCCCAGCAGCGCGGCCGCCCGCGCGCGGCGTTTGCCCCCGTCCATCCCTGCGTAAATCGCAGGCGTGGCCACATTGCCAACCGCGTCCAAATCGCCCAGCAGATGATAGCGCTGAAAGATAAATCCAAAATGTTCGCGCCGCAGTCCTGCCTGCGCATCGGGTTCAAGGGAGGCCACATCCTGCCCGCCAAAGGCGTAGGTGCCAGTTGTAGGGCGGTCAAGACAGCCCAAGATATTCATCAGCGTCGATTTGCCCGACCCAGACGCGCCGATAATGGCCACAAATTCGCCTGCGGCAATGTCCAAATCCACATCGCGAAGCACAGTGATGGACTGATCGCCAGCGGTAAAGCTGCGCGATATGCCCCGCAAGGAAATAAGGGGGGAAATAAAGGGGGCGTTGTCCATATCACATGCCAACAGGCGGGCCCATGCGGCGCGCGGCGCTTGCCCCCGCACCGTCACTGCCAGTGCCAATTATAACCTGATCGCCTTCGGACAAGCCTTTGATGATCTGTACCTGCACCTTGTCGCTCAGGCCCGTTTCAACGGCCCGCGCCTCGGGCTGCTCGCCCATCAAAACCTGCACAGATGGCCCATCTGGGCCATCGCTCACGGCGCCAACGGGTACGCTTAGGGCATCATCGACCGCCTCTAGCACGATGGAAACTTGCGCCGTCATCCCGATGCGCAGCGTGCGGTCTTTGTTCGCCACCTCTAGCAAGCCATTGTAATATATGGCCTTATCCGCCGAAATAGTGTCGCCTTCGGCCCATTCAGATGGGGCAGGCTCTACATCGCGCACCACGGCGTCAAATCGCGCCTGCGGCTCGCCCAAAATAGTAAAGCTGGCCGCTTGGCCCGCGCGCACCCGCACCACATCGGCCTCGGAAATCTCGGCCTTGACGATCATCGTGTCTAGATTGGCGATTTTCACAATCGTCGGGGCGTTCTGGGCTGCTGATACTGTCTGCCCCTCTTCCACCACAATCGCCACCACAGTGCCGCTGATCGGCGCGGTGACTGTGGCGCGTTCTAGGGCAAGCTGGCTTTGCGCCACTGTCACCTCGGCCGATGCCTTTTGTGCGGCCAGCGCGGCCAGATCGGCCTTTAGCACGTCCACCTCGGCGGCCGCGTTTTCCAGCGCCTCTTTCGAGACAAGTTCGGACGCGCTGAGCTGCGTTTGCCGCGCAAGCGCCGCCTCGGCTTTGCGCAGGCCAGATGATTTGGCGGTAATCTGCGCCGCGATCTGCGCCAGCGCCGCCTTTGCCTTCAGCAAATCATTTTCTTGTTCTTGGGCATCGATCTGGGCAATGATATCGCCCGCCTTTACATCTTGGCCCAAGGTCACCGCCAGCGTCTCCACCTGCCCCGACACCCGCGCGCCGACAGAAACAAGCTGCTTAGCCTCAATCGCGCCTGCGGCCAAAACCGTCACTTCAATTCGGCCGCGCTGCACTTCGGTGGTGCGGTAGACAACGGTATCGCCGCTGCCCCACATATACCAAACGATGCCACCAACCGCGGCGAAAGCGGCGGCGATCAGGGCCAGTTTAGAGGTAGAGAGCTTTGGCACAGCTTGCATGAGACTTACTTTCAGTTGGGCGCATTAAGGCTGAAACGCTAGCGCAGCCGAATTCCGCCGCGCATCCTTGCCCGATAACTGGGCGATGTGAAACGCAAATCAAGTCCCGCGCGGCAGATGGACGTGTGGCGCAGCGCGTTAAACGCCTGAACCTCTGGCATGGGTGCAACAATATAAGGTCTATTCATCGCCCTATCTGGCACAATGCCGCATCATAGCATACGTTTGCGCGGCAGGAGATTGCCGCATGTTTTTTGCTCAAACCGCAGATTGGACGGACCTAGGTCGCGCCATTTTGGGCGAGATCACGGCCCAATTTGCAACTGTTGGACTGACCGAGGCAAAGCTGGCGCTGGTTCTCACCGTCCCCACCAACTTTGGCGCGGCGGGCTTTGCTCATCGTGGCGCGGCGGGGCATTATCCCGCTGGGCTTGCGGCCCCGTTTCACATGCTGCATGGGCTTGCTGCGCTTGAGGCTGGGCGCTTTGCGGCACATCCCGATGTGGAACGCGCCCTGCGCGAGATGGTGCTATGGCCATCGGACAGCGCTGCAAATTACGTGATTGACTGTCTGACAGGCACCACAGGCGATACGGCGCTAGAGGGGGCAGAGTATTTGGATTGGGCTGCCAAACGGGGGCGGCTGGATAGGTTCTTTTGGCAAATGGGCTGGCCCGAATGGGAAAGCTGCCGCATTACGCAAAAGCAAGGCAGCGATCTGCGCTATGGACGCGAGGCGCGTTTGGTTGGCACCTATGGCGAGGGTCTAAATTCCCTGACTGCGCTAAGCGCCGCGCGCCTTTTGTGGGAGATGTTCGAGGGCGATCTGCCCGTGGGCAGCGAAACCCTGCGGCGCGCGCAGTTTAACATGCAACGCGACCCAACAAGCCCCGATGCCGTGTTTCCCAATTTCGGGTTGGCCGAGTTTTTGGGCGGCGGCCTGCCCGCTGGGCTGAAACTGTGGTCAAAGCCTGCGCAAACGGGCTGGACGGGGGATGCCAAAACCGCATGGGTCAAGCATGATATGCTGCGCATTGTGGCGCGCGGTATGCGGCCCTTGCACATCGTGGCCATGGTGCAGGGACGCGCCTTGTCCAGTGATGCCGCGCTGTTTCCTGCGCTTGGCCGCATGATTTGGGATCGGGCCGCGCCCTTGCTGGAGCTGCCCAAGCCGCCCAAAACGGCCCCGCCTGATTATGATTAGTTTTGGATCCTGCAGGGTTTGCCAAACCCGCGCCGTGCGCTATGACTAAGCTATGAATATCTTTGATCTTCCCGCCCTTATCGTCTCGCACGGCCAACCCAGCGACCCCGCCCCTGCAGCGCAGGAGTTGGACCTTTTGGCAGAATCGGTTGCCAAATTGGCAGGCGGGCGGGCGATTTTGGCTGCGACCTTGGCACAGGAGGGAGCCTTGGCACGTGCGCTGGCGCAACTTGGCCCCAAGGGTGTTGTGTTTCCTATGTTCATGTCGGGCGGCTGGTTTACCCGCGTGGCCCTTGGGGAAAAACTGCGCACAGCAGGCGGGCAGGGCTGGCAGGTGCTTGAGCCGTTTGGCTGCGAGGCGGCGGTTCATGGTCTTGCCCGAGATGTGCTCGCCAAGGCGTTGATGGGGCAAGATCTGTCCCGCGCGCAGGTTCTGATCGCCGCGCATGGCAGTTTCAAATCAACCGCCCCCAGCGATGTGGCCGCATCCCTTGCCCGAAGCGTAAAGGCGGGCCTTGGCCTAGCCCGCTGCGAGGCTGCCTTTATCGACCAAACCCCCCAGCTTGCCGAAGTAAAAGGTTTTGACGCGGCGGCGGTCTGCCTGCCCTTTTTTGCGGCGATGGGCGGTCATGTCACCGAAGACATCCCCCGCGCGCTGAAGGTTGCGCGCTTTGGTGGACGCGTGCTGCCCCCCTTGGGCCTGCACCCCGATGTGCCCGCCCTGATCGCCGCCGCTTTGGCGCGCGCCACACCCGTTTGCGCGCAAACCTGCCGCTATTCTGCGGCCATAGCTTAGGGGGGCTTTGCCCCCTCGGCCTTTGGCCTCACCCTCAGGATATTTTTAGAGTTAGGAAGGCGCAGACCTTTTGCCTGCTTCCTAATTCTATAAATATCCTGGGGGGAGGTTGCTAAAGCATTGCTTTAGCAACTGGGAGGCAAAGCCCCCCTATGCGCGATGCAAATAATGCGCCAAATCCATCGCCGAGACATGCCGCGCCATGCGGGTATATTCGGCCCATTTGATTGCGGTAAAGGCGCGGTGCAAATCTGGGCCAAGGGCAATCTTTAGAAACTCTGACCCTTCTGCCGCCACAATCGCGCTGCGCCAATCGGCAGGCATATCAGCCCCCGCTTTGGCATCATAGCCGTTGCCCGTTACGGGGGCAGCGGGCTGTATCTTTTGCGTCAGACCATCGCGCAGGGCGGCCAGCACTGCAGTTGCTACAAGATAGGGGTTGGCATCCACCCCCGATGGGCGATGTTCAATGCGGCGCGCGCGCGCATCCCCTGCGGGCACCCGCAGCGCGACTGATCGGTTGTTCACCCCCCAAGTAGGGGCGACAGGCGCGTAGGAATTGGCCGCAAAGCGCCGCCACGAATTGGCATGGGGCGCAAAGACCAGCATGCTTTGCCCCATATGCGCGGCCATGCCCGCAATGGCATAGCGCAGGGCGGGGCTGGATGTGGGGTCTTCGCCTGGCCTTTCGCTAAAGATATTGCGGCCCTGATCGTCCTGCAAGGATACATGTATATGCATGCCAGACCCAGCCATTTCGGCATGGGGTTTGGCCATGAAACAGGCGACTGCGCCATGCGCGCGGGCCGCCGCGCGCACAATGCGCTTTAGGCGGATCAGATCATCGGCGGCTTGCAATATGTCTTCGCGGTAGTGCAGCGTCAGCTCATACTGTCCGCGCCCGTATTCGGAAATCATCGTTTCGGCCTGAATACCTGCGGCTGCGCAATCGGCATAAATTTGGTCAAAAATCGGAAGCATGCCGTGCAGGCGGTCAACCGAATACACATCGGTTTCTGCGCCCCCGCGCCCATCGAGCGCATCGCGCGCGGGGCGCACAGTGCCATCGGTGCCAAGATCGGGGTCTAGCAGAAAAAACTCTAGCTCGAACGCCCCTGCTGGGCGCAGACCCATTTCGGCCAATGCTGCGATTTGGCGGATTAGGGCATGGCGCGGGTCGGCCAGCATGGGCGATCCGTCCAACTCATACAGCATCACCATCACTTCGCCGCGCGGGGGCTGCGTTCCGTTCAATGCGCGCAGGCTGCCTGAAATGGGCCATGCGCGGCGGTCGGCGTCACCCTGATCCCAGACCAGCCCCGTATCCGCGACATCCTCGCCCAAAATATCCAAGCCCAAGATCGAAATGGGCAGAGGTCGCCCTGCGGTATAAAGGCCCAGTAATTCGTGCCGCCGAATGATCTTGCCGCGCGCCACGCCGTTGGCATCGGTTAGCACCAGATCGAAAGCTTCGATTTCGGGATGCGCGGCAAGAAAAGCCTCTGCCTCATCTGGCATAGCCATATCAGCGGGGCGGCCAGTCGGGTCGGATGCCGTCATAAGGCGGGGCTTTTGGGGGCGAAAAGTTCGGCCATCACTTCGGCAAAGGCGGCGATCAGGCGTTTGACTTGGCGCTTTTCGGTGGCGGGGGAAATCAGCATCATATTGTGAAAGGGCGCTATAAGGCTGCCGCGGTTCAAAAGGGCGATATGCACGGCCGCCTCGGCCTGCGGGCAATGGGCGGCAATCGCTTCGCGCCCGTTTTGCAAAGGGCCATGCGCGCAGATGAATTCCACCCGCGCGCCCACGCGCACCACATGCCACGGCGCGCGGTGTTTGGCGATGACTTCGCTCAGGCCCGTGGCCAGTGTATTGGCAAGTTTATCCATATGGGCATAGGCGGATTTGGTCATCACTTCGGCCAAACTTGCGCGCAGCGCGGCAAATTGCAAAGGGTTGGCAGACAGGGTTGTACCCATGCCTGAATGGCCCGCGGAGCGGGCGGCATTGGCGGCATGATAGCGGGCGGCTGTATCTGCGTTCAGCCCCCAAACGGCAGTCGGCAGCCCCCCCGCTATGCATTTGCCCGCCACAAAGATATCGGGCGCAAGGCCGTGCGCGCGGGTATAGCCGCCAAGGCCTGTTGAAATTGTATGCGTCTCGTCAATGATCAGCAGCGCGCCGTATTTGGTGGCCAGATCGCGCAGGCCTGTATGAAAGCCACTCTGCGGCAGCACCATGCAGCAATTGGTCATCACGGGTTCGGTCAGGATGGCCGCCACATCGCCCGATGCCAGCGCCGCCTCGACCCCAGCCAAATCATTAAACTCGCACGCAACCGCGCCAAGGGTTAGATCGGCCACTTGCCCCAGCAGCCCTACGCGGTTTTGCGTTTGGCCATTGGCACCAAGTTCGACCATCACGTCATCGACAGTGCCGTGATAACAGCCGTTGAACACCAATATCTTGCGCCGCCCCTTCACTGCCCGTGCGACGCGGATGGCAAAGCGATTGGCATCGGTGGCAGTGGTGGCTATCTGCCACTGAAACGCGCCAAAGGTCGCGGTCAACAATTGCCCCACCTCCAGCGCCTCAATCGAAGGCAGCATATAGGTCAGCCCGCGCCGCGCTTGGCGGCGGATTGCCTTGGCCACGGGCGGCGGCGAGTGGCCAAACATCGAGCCTGTATCGCCAAGGCAGAAATCGTCAATCTGATAACCGTCGATATCGGTGATCGTCGCGCCTTTGGCCTGCGCGATGATGGGCAGATGCGGCATCGGCCAATCGGTCATCCAGTGCAGGGGTACACCGCCAAGATAGTCGGTCAGCTGCACCTTGGCGGCATTGGGGCGGGCGGCCGCAAAGCGCCGCGCCTCGCGCGCGGTGAAATCGGCAAGGCGCTGGGCGGGGATGCCTGCGATGAGGGCGTTTGTGTTTTACATAGGGTAGATCATGCCACATGGGGGGCGGGGCGGTAAAGGGGGGCGCGGGTTTGCGGAGTGAAGGGGGCTTTGCCCCCTCGGCCTTCGGCCTTACCCCCAGGATATTTGCAGAGTTAGGAAGGGGGCAGGTTGGGGTGTTTCACGCGCGGCGGTCTGTGGCCCTGCGATCTAGCCAAGGGGACAGGGCGAAAAGGATTATCGCGGCAGCAGCCGTGGTGATCATGGCTGCTGCGGGTGAGGCGTTCGCAAGGGCGATGTTTGGCCAAGATAGCGCGCCATAAAGGCCTAAGGGCAAAGAAGTGGCGGCCATTATCCGCAAGCGCCAGTTGGTGCGCATGGCGACATTGGTGGTTGAGATGGGCATAGCCGCATTCAGGAAATAGACCACGC
>CAXNJD010000025.1:0-8777 GCA_964202545.1 Cypionkella sp. | reverse complement strand
GCATGAGGGTCTGTACCGCTGCGGTCGTGGTCATGGTCGTGGCCATGATCATCATCGAGATCCTCCTTGCTGGCGAATTCCAACAATGCGGTGCCCTGCGCAGCCAGCAGCGGCAGCGAGACAATATCGCTCTTTGCCCCTTCTAGCGCACGTTCCATCCACGGGGTCAGTTCTGGCCCAATCCATACGGCCACATTAGCGCTGGCAATATCGGTCATCTGGCTGGGGCGCAGTTGAAAATCATGCTCATCCGCGCCCTTTTCCAGTAGCAAAACAGGTGCGCCCAGATCGCCCATCACCTGCGCCACTAACCCATAAACAGGTGGAATGTCGGTGATCACGCGCGGCACTTCGGCCAGCGCAGTCAGGGGCAGCATGGACACTACAGATGATATGATATAACGCATGATGTACGGCCTTTCATTTGGGTTGGCCGTCACGTATATGTTATATCGTAACATTACAAGAGGCGCGAGTGAAACATGCCCCACGACAATTGCCCAAGTTGCGCGGCCCCTGATCTGGCCTTTGCAGCCCATGATCATGGCCCCTGCGCCAGTGATGCGCTAGCGCGGGCGATTGGGATTTTGGCCGCAAAGGGCCTGCGCTTGACGCCCGTGCGACGCCGCACGCTTGAAATTCTGCTGGAAGGTCACCGCGCGCTCGGCGCTTATGACGTGTTATCGCGCCTTGCGAGTGAAGGGTTCGGCGCGCAGCCGCCTGTGGCTTATCGCGCACTGGATTTTCTGGAAGAACATGGCCTTGCCCACCGTATCCGCCGTCTAAACGCCTTTACCGCCTGCATGCATATGGGCGAAAATCACTCAGCCGCCTTCCTGATCTGCCGCGTCTGCAATGCGATATCCGAGGCCCCCGCGACACCTTCGCGCGCAGCGTTGGACTCTGCCGCAACGGCCCAAGGCTTCACCATCGAATCCGCCACAATCGAGGCGCTGGGCCTGTGCCCCGCCTGCCAAAAGGCCCCCCTTCTAAAGGCACCTGCATGAGCCTGATTTCTGCGCAGCATATTTCGGTCGGTTTCGGCGCGGCCCCCGTGCTGACCGATGTTTCCCTGTCGATTCAACAGGGCGAGATTGTCACCCTGATTGGGCCGAATGGGTCGGGAAAATCCACACTTTTGCGCGCTTTGCTGGGCATTGTGCCGCTGGCCTCTGGGCATGTCACCCGCGCAGAAAATCTGCGCCTAGGCTATGTGCCGCAAAAACTGTCGATTGACCGCGCCATGCCCATCACAGTGCGCCGCTTCCTTTCGCTACCGCAGCGCGCCACAGACAAAGACGCGCGCGCCGCGCTCAAGCGCGTCGGCCTTGCCGCGATGGATGCCGCGCAAATGGCGCAGCTCTCGGGTGGGCAGATGCAACGCGCGATGCTGGCCCGCGCGCTGTTGACCGATCCGCAGATTTTGGTGTTGGACGAGCCGACCCAAGGTCTGGACCAACAAGGCGAGGCGTCGTTTTACCGCCTGATCGAAGAATTGCGGCTGGAAACAGGTGCAGCCGTGCTGATGGTATCGCACGATCTGCATGTCGTCATGGCCGCGTCTGACCGTGTGATCTGCCTGAACGGCCATATCTGCTGCCAAGGCGCGCCGCATGTGGTGTCATCGGCCCCTGAATATCGCGCGTTGTTTGGCCTTGGCACCCAAGGCGCGCTGGCACTTTACCAACACGCGCATGACCACGTGCATGATGGTGGCCCTGTGCCCGCTGGCCCCGCCCCCGATGCCCGCCCCAAAGATGCTTTTGGCCGCAGCCCCACCGACCCTCATTATGGCCATAACCATGCTTGATGATTTCCTTGTCCGCGCGGCCCTTGCGGGCATTGGCCTTTCGCTGGCAACTGGGCCGCTTGGCAGTTTCGTGGTATGGCGGCGCATGGCCTATTTTGGCGATGCGACATCCCATGCCGCCATTCTCGGCGTGGCGCTGGCACTGGCGCTGCATCTGCCCATTGGGGTGGGCACGCTGATCGTCGCCCTTGCCATGGCGGGAACAGTGTCAACCCTTGCCGCCAAGGGCTGGGCGATGGACACGACTTTGGGCGTTCTGGCCCATTCGGCGCTGGCCTTTGGTCTTGTCGCCATTTCCTATGTGCCGAATGTGCGCGCCGATCTGTCTAGCTATCTGTTTGGCGATATTCTTGCCGTCTCTCGCGCCGATTTGGCCTTTATCTGGTGCGGCGCGGCGCTGGTCTTGGCGCTGTTGATCTGGCGTTGGCAGCGCTTGTTGACTGCGACCCTATCCGAAGATTTGGCCCATGCCAGCGGCATCAACCCATCTATCGAGCGCCTTGCCCTTACAATCGCGCTGGCCTTGGTTGTCGCGGTAGCGTTGAAAATCGTTGGCGCCCTGCTGATCGCTGCAATGCTAATTATTCCCGCTGCCGCCGCCCGTGCCCTTTCGCGCACGCCAGAATCGATGGCCACCATCGCAGCCTTCATCGGCGCGCAGGCCTGCCTTGGCGGTTTGGCCCTGTCGCTATGGCAAGACACGCCTGCAGGCCCGTCCATCATCACCGTGGCTGCCATCATCTTCGCCGCCTCTGCCGTCTTTGGCCGCGCTGCGCAACGGTAGTGTCATTAGTGCAATTGTTGGAAGCCTGCGCTATGGGCTTACCTACCGCACTGCGCATTATGGCGAAAACTGCATAAGTCGTGGCGAAAACGGCGCGTGCTTTTGCGGCAATTCGGCCTAGTTTATGATCAAAGCAGGAGGGCCGTTTATGCGCTATTCGGGGTTTCGCGTTATTGCCGAGGCATTGACGGGGCATAAGGGCTGGAAGCCTGTTTGGCGCGATCCAGCGCCGCAGGCCGAATATGATTACATCATTGTCGGCGGTGGCGGGCATGGCTTGGCCACGGCATATTATTTGGCCAAGGAATTTAAGCAGGCCAGAATCGCGGTTCTGGAAAAAGGCTATCTTGGCGGTGGCAATGTAGGCCGCAACACAACGATCATTCGTTCGAACTATCTTTTGGAAGGCAACGAACCGTTTTACGAGTTTTCGCTGAAACTGTGGGAAGGGTTAGAGCAAGACTTTAACTATAACGCCATGGTCAGCCAGCGCGGTATCATCAACCTGATCCACACGGACGCGCAGCGCGATGCCTTCACGCGGCGCGGAAATGGGATGATTTTGAACGGGGCGGATGCAGAGATGCTAAACCGCGATCAGGTGCGCGCGCTGTATCCGTTTTTGAATTTCGACAATGCGCGTTTTCCCATCAAAGGGGCTTTGATGCAGCGGCGCGGCGGCACGGTGCGCCATGACGCGGTGGCCTGGGGCTATGCACGCGGGGCGGATATGCGCGGTGTTGATCTGATCCAGAACTGCGAAGTCACAGGCATGCGCATTGAAAACGGGCGCATTCGGGGGGTGGAAACCTCGCGTGGGTTTATTGGGGCCAATAAGGTGGGCGTTGCCGTGGCTGGATCGTCGTCAAAAGTGATGGCCCATGCAGGTATGCGGTTGCCGATTGAAAGCCATGTATTGCAAGCCTTTGTCAGCGAGGGGTTGAAACCCTTTATCAACGGCGTAATGACCTTTGGCGCAGGGCATTTCTACGTCAGCCAGTCCGACAAGGGAGGTTTGGTGTTTGGCGGCGATATTGACGGCTATAACTCCTATGCCCAACGCGGCAACCTGCCTGTGATCGAAGATGTGGCCGAAGGGGGTATGGCGCTGATGCCTGCGATTGGCCGCGCGCGTTTGCTGCGCACATGGGGCGGGATCATGGATATGTCGATGGACGGCTCGCCCATCATCGACAAAACGCATGTCGAGGGGCTCTATTTCAACGGCGGCTGGTGCTATGGCGGGTTTAAGGCAACCCCTGCAAGCGGGTGGTGCTTTGCGCATCTGCTGGCGAAAGACGAGCCGCACAAGACCGCCGCCGCCTACCGATTTGATCGCTTCCTTAAGGGGTTGATGATTGACGAAAAGGGCCAGGGCGCCCAGCCGAACCTGCATTGAGGGTAGTATGAGCATTTTCAGCAAAAGGGAGAACCGGTTGTGCGGTTCGAAACTGCGAAAGGGAATAATCGCATGATTATCAATCACCCCATCCTTGGCCCCCGCGATGCGCAGGAATTCGTCTATCTGGGCGATGCCAATTTGATCAATCGCCCCGATGGAATGACCGCGGGGATCGAGGCGTTTCACGACTATCTTTATAACCGCGACAACCCTTCGGGCGAACACCGCGAACTGTGGTATCACGAACAGGGCGATCGGTCGTGGTTGGTCGTCACGCGCAATACAGTGACGCACGAGATTTTGACGGTGGAAATGGCTCGGGATGTGGCCCGCGCTGGGGGGCGTTCGAAATGAGCCAATCTAATCGCATTTCAGGCGGCCAGATCGACCGCAGCAAAAGTTTGAGTTTCACCTTTGACGGGCGCAGCTATGTTGGCTATTCGGGCGATACGCTGGCCTCGGCGCTGCTGGCCAATGGCGTGCGGCTGATGGGGCGCAGCTTTAAGTATCACCGCCCGCGCGGGCCTTTGTCGGCGGGGTCAGAAGAGCCCAATGCTCTGGTGCATTTGCGCACGGGCGCGCGGCAAGAGCCGAACACGCGGGCGACAGTGGCCGAACTGTTTGCCGGATTGCACGCTACAAGCCAGAATGCGTGGCCAAGCCTGAAGTTTGATGCCATGGCGATCAATGACAGGCTGAACAGCTTTTTCACCGCTGGGTTTTATTATAAAACCTTTATGTGGCCTGCGGCGTTTTGGGAAAAGGTATACGAGCCGATCATTCGCCGTGCAGCGGGCCTTGGCGCGCTGAGCAAAGACGAAGACCCCGATGAATATGACAAGGGCTTTATCCACTGTGATATTTTGATCATCGGAGCTGGGCCTGCGGGGCTGATGGCGGCGCTGACGGCGGGCCGTGCAGGGGCGCGGGTTGTGTTGGCCGATGAAGATTTTCGCATGGGCGGGCGGCTGAATGCCGAGACGTTTGAGGTGGACGGCATTTCTGGGGCCGATTGGGCCAGTGCGATTGTGAACGAGCTGGCGGGAATGCCCAATGTGCGGCTGATGAACCGCACGACAATTGTGGGCGCCTTTGACCACGGGATTTATTCGGCGGTTGAACGGGTGTCTGACCACCTTGCCGTGCCAGCAGCGGGCAGGCCGCGCCAAACCTTATGGCGCATCTATTCCAAACGGGCAATTTCGGCGGGCGGGGCAACGGAACGACCGATTGCTTTTGAAAATAACGACAGGCCCGGCGTAATGCTGGCGGGTGCCTTGCGCGCCTATGCCAACCGCTGGGGCGTCGCAGCGGGCGATAGGGTGGCGGTGTTCACGAACAACGATGACGGGCTGCGCACCGCGCGCGATCTGCAGGCCAAGGGCGTGGATGTGGCGGCGGTGATTGACAGCCGCCAAGGCGGCGATCTGCTACCCGGCATCCGTCATCTGCAAGGCGCGCAGGTGATAGATTCCTCGGGCCGTCTGGGCCTGCAGTCGGTTACCGTGCGGCTGGCCGATGGCAAGACCGAGACGATTTCCTGCACCGCCTTGGGCGTGTCGGGCGGCTGGAACCCCAATGTCAACATCACCTCGCATCACCGCTCGCGCCCCGAATGGCGCGGCGATATTGCAGCTTTTGTGCCAGGCGCGGGCGGCCCTGCTGGTCTTACATCGGCGGGGGCGGCGAGTGGGGCCCTATCGACCCATGGGGCGTTGGCAACGGGTCAGGCGCAGGCAATGGCTGCGCTGGCCGATTTGGGGCTGGCGGCCACGGCAGGCGATTTGCCGCGCGCCGAAGATGCGCCGATTTCCATCAGCCCCTTGTGGTATGTGCATCAGGGCAAAGGCCGCGCGTGGATTGACCAGCAAAACGATGTGACAGTCAAAGATGTAAAGCTGGCCCATCAGGAAAACTTTACAGCCGTCGAGCATCTGAAACGCTACACCACGCTGGGCATGGCAACCGATCAGGGCAAGACGGGCAATGTGCTTGGCATTGCAATCATGGCCGAACTGACGGGCCAATCAATTCCAGCCACGGGCACGACGATTTACCGCCCACCCTATACGCCTGTCGCCATGGGCGCGCTTGCAGGGCGCTCGCGCGGGAAGGATTTCAAACCCTTCCGCCTGACGCCATCGCATAAGTGGGCCGCCGAACAAGGCGCGATCTTTGTCGAGGTGGGCAATTGGCTGCGTACGCAATGGGTGCCAAAGGCGGGCGAGACGACATGGCGCGAAAGCGTTGACCGCGAGGTTTTGGCCACGCGCCGATCGGTTGGAATTTGCGATGTCACCACGCTGGGTAAGATTGACATTCAGGGAACCGATGCGGGAGCATTTCTGGACAAGGTCTATGCCAACACGTTCAGCACATTGGCCGTGGGCAAGTGCCGCTACGGACTGATGCTGCGCGAAGATGGCATTGTGTTTGATGATGGCACCACGGCGCGGATGGGCGCGCATGAATATGTCATGACCACCACCACAGCCAATGCGGTCACAGTGTTCCGCCATCTGGAATACTGCCGCCAAGTGCTATGGCCCGATATGGATGTGCAGATCATCTCGACCACCGAGGCATGGGCGCAATTTTCGGTTGCTGGCCCGAACGCGCGCAACCTTCTGCAAAAGATTGTCGATCAAGACATTTCCGATGCCGCATTTCCCTATATGGGGGCGGGCAATATCACGATTGGCGGCCTGCGGGGGCGCCTCTTCCGCATCTCATTTTCGGGGGAGCTTGCCTATGAAATTGCCGTGCCGACACGCTATGGCGATGCGATGATCCGCAAGCTGATGGAAGCGGGGCGCGAATTTGACGCCATTGTTTACGGCACCGAAGCCTTGGGCGTAATGCGCATTGAAAAGGGCCATGTCGCGGGGGGCGAGTTGAACGGGCAGTCCACCGCGCTGAACATGGGGTTGGGCAAGATGGTGTCAAAAAAGAAAGACAGTATCGGCATGTTTCTTAGCCAGCGCGAGGGGATGAACCGCGACGATGGTTATCGTTTGGTGGGGGTGCGGCCAGTTGATCCAAAGGGGTCAATTTCGGCAGGTAGCCATTTCATGGAAATCGGCGCGCCTGTGGAATTGGCTTCGGATGGGGGCTGGCTGACATCCAAGGTCTATAGCCCGCATTTGGGCTGTGACATTGCGCTGGGCTATCTGAAAGCGGGCGATCAGAAGATTGGCCGCATAATGCGCGCGGTGAATTTCTTGACCAAGACCGATACTGTGGTCGAAATCGTCAGCCCGCATTTCTTTGATCCGCAGGGGGAACGTCTTCGTGGCTAATGCATGGAAAAGCCTAACCGCCTTGGGGCATGAGGTGGCGCAGGTGGTGGCAATTGGCCCCTACCAGATTACCGAACGCTGTGATGTGGCCCTCGCCTCGCTTGCTGTGCGGCGCGGGCAGCACGCGGCCTTGGCATCGGCGGCCCAAAAGGCGGGCGTGCCGTTGCCCCCAGCGTCATCCTATGCGGCAGGCGCAGTGTTTAGCGCGTTTTGGGTCACGCCCGAGATGTGGTTTATTGAAGCCGATTTTGCCAGCCATCAGGACATAACCGCGCATCTAAAGCCCGCCTTTGGCGAGACGGCGTCGATTACTGAACAAACCGATGCATGGGTGCGGTTTGATGTGGCGGGCACAGGTTTGGCGGCGCTGTTCGAGCGGTTGACGAACCTTGATCTGGCAACCTTGCCCGATGGGTTTGCGACCCGCACAGTGATCGAGCATTTGGGGGTTTACCTGATCAAACGCGCGGCCACGGCGATTGTACTTTATGGCCCGCGCTCATCAGCCCAAGGGCTGCTGCATGCGCTAGAGATCACCGCGAAGTCGGTGATTTAACGCGGGCAAAATCTCGGTTGTCCAATGGGTCGCAGGTGCCGCGCTTGATGAATACGATGTTTCCTTGTATGAAAAATATCCGTATGAATTCAGCCATAAGGTTAATGAGGCCCCGTGATGAGTGATTTGCCCGATCCTGTTGCCTTGCCGCGCACGAAGCCCGCGTTTGACCAAGACCCACACCGCGTGCGCGAAATCACTGAGCGCAATCTTGAGGCAGCGATTGGCCGCGAAGTGCGGAATTTTCGCCGCCAACAGGGCATTACTGTGGCGGATTTGGCGGCAGTGACTGGACTGTCCATCGGGATGCTGTCCAAGATTGAAAACGGTAATACCTCGCCCAGCCTGACCACGTTACAAGTGCTGTCGCATGCCTTTTCCGTGCCTGTTACCGCGTTCTTTCGCAGCTATGAAGAACGGCGCGAAGCGCAGCATGTAAAGGCGGGCGCACATCTAGAGATTGAACGGCGCGGGACGCGGGCAGGGCATCAGTATAATCTGCTGGGCCATATCGGATCGAATTCTTCGGGTGTGGTGGTTGAACCCTATCTAATCACCCTAACCACCGAGAGCGACACCTTCCCAGCCTTTCAACACGAAGGGCTGGAACTGCTGTATATGTTAGAGGGCGAGGTGGATTACCGCCACGGCGACCACGTTTACCCCCTTAAGCCGGGTGATACGCTGTTTTTCGATGCAGATGCGCCGCATGGCCCAGAAGTGCTGGTCAAACTGCCCGCCCGCTATCTGTCGGTCATCTCGTATCCGCAAGGGTGAGGCGGATCAGAAAACAGTCCAGTGGACTGTTTTCCCGCCGAACGACCGAGCACGCCTGCGAGGGCTGGAGGAGGCGGATCAGAAGACATTCCAGTGGACTGTTTTCCCGCCGAAGTTCCGATAAGGGTCAAAGACCCGCCACGTTCACT
>CAXNJD010000024.1:0-8902 GCA_964202545.1 Cypionkella sp. | reverse complement strand
ACTGTAATTAAGGCCGAAATGGAAAAAATCGGGCTGGATACCAAGGGCATCGATCTGAAAGTCGAAGGCGATAAGATTGTGGTCGAAGGCACGGCTGTTTCCCCGGAAGTTAAGGAAAAAATCATCGTCGCGGCAGGCAATGTGCAGGGCGTTGCGCAGGTTGAAGCCTCGGCTGATGGGCCAGAGCCTGTGTTCCACGTTGTGAAAAAAGGCGATACGCTGTCTGAAATTGCGCAAAAAACCTTGGGCAAAGCCAGCCGCTACCCCGAGATATTCGAGGCAAACCGCCCCATGCTGACGCATCCTGATAAAATCTATCCAGGTCAGACGCTGCGCATCCCCGCAAAATAGGCCTTTGCGCACCCAAATTTCGCGTTGCGCCGCACCTTTGTGGCGCAACGTTTTTCGCGTCCATACAACTCGCCACTTGCAATATCTGCCCCGCACGCCAATCTACCCAAAATCCCCCGAACAGAGGGGCGCTTTTTGGGAGGAAAGCTATGGGAGTATTTGCATCGCGCGCCGATGTCGCGGCGATTGAGGCGGAAATGCCGTGGGATCAGCGCGGAATGCCCGCCTCGATTTATGGGTTTTTGTCGCAAACCAAGGCCAATTTGGCGCGCGCAATGCGATCACGTTTCAAATCGAATCAAATCCGCAATCGCCCGCTAAAACCCTAACATGGGATAGTCTGCATGCGCGTGTGACCCAAGCGGCCAATCTTTTTCGCAGCCTTGGCGTGGGCGAGGATGATGTTGTGGCTTACGTTCTGCCCAACAGTTTGGAAACCGCAGTGACCTTTTTGGCAGGGGCCACGGCGGGTATTGTCAACCCGATCAACCCGCTGCTTGACCCTGCCCAAATTGGCGCGATTTTGCACGAGACGAAGGCAAAGGTCGTCGTCACTCTGCGCGCATTTCCCAAAACCGATGTGCCGCAAAAACTAAATGCTGCGCTGGCCTATGCGCCCAATGTTCACACCGTTCTAGAGGTGGATTTGCTGGGCTATATCGGCGGGGCCAAGCGGTTTATTGTGCCCTTGATCCGTCCCAAGAACCCCGCAAGCCACGGTGCCCGCGTGCTGGAATTTAACGCCGAATGCGACAAGCAGCGCGCAGATAAGCTGACTTTTGTAGACCGCACTACGGACCATTTCGCGGCCCTGTTTCACACAGGTGGCACAACGGGCATGCCAAAGGTGGCGCAGCACAAGGCCAGCGGTATGATTTACAATGGTTGGCTCGGCAAAAAGCTGCTGTTCAAAGAAACCGATGTTGTGATCTGCCCACTGCCGTTGTTTCACGTTTTTGCAGCCTATCCCATTATGATGTCGGCCATTGCGTCGGGCTTTCATGCGGTGTTTCCAACGCCTGCGGGGTATCGCGGGGCAGGGGTTTTTGACAATTTCTGGAAACTTATCGAACGCTGGGGCGTGACCTATATGGTCACAGTGCCAACAGCCCTTTCGGCGCTGATGCAGCGGCCCGTCAATGCCGATGTGTCCACCTTGCGCGGCGCATTTTCGGGGTCTGCCCCGCTGCCTATTGAACTGTTCAATCGGTTCGAAGCGGCGACAGGGGTGCAAATTGTCGAAGGCTATGGCATGACCGAGGCGACCTGCCTTGTGTCCATCAACCCGCCAGAGGGCGGCAAGAAAATTGGCTCGGTTGGGCTGCCGTTTCCTTATACACGGGTCAAGATTTTGACTTTTGACGCCACAGGGCACGCGCACGAATGCGGGCCAGACGAACCGGGCGAGATTTGCGTGACCTCACCCGGTGTGGTGACAGGGGCCACCTATACCGAGGCGGATAAGAACAAAGAACTGTTTGCGGGCGAGTATTTGCGCACGGGTGATTTGGGGCGGATGGATGCAGATGGATATCTGTATATTACGGGCCGTGCCAAAGATATTATCATTCGCGGTGGCCACAACATTGACCCCGCGATGATTGAAGAGGCGCTGATGGCGCACCCACAGGTGGCCTTTGTGGGGGCCATTGGCCAGCCAGACCAACATGCAGGCGAAGTGCCTTGCGCCTATGTGGAATTGGTCAAAGATGCCAGCGTGACCGATACCGACCTTATGGCCTTTGTCGAGCAGCGCATTCATGAACGCGCAGCAGTGCCGAAATATCTAGAGGTTATCCCAGAAATACCAAAAACTGGGGTCGGCAAAACCTTTAAGCCTGATTTGAGGCGCATGGCGATCACGCGTGTTTACAATGCCGCTTTGGCCGAGGCGGGGCTAACGGCAAATGTTGCTGCGGTGATCGAAGATAAAAAGCGCGGCCTCGTCGCACAAATTGCAGCACCTGCGGGTGAAAGCGATGCTGCAATTGATTCGGTTTTGGCGCGGTTTATCCAGCACTGGGAACGCGCGGCTTAGGCCGCAGGCTGCCCTCGGGTGGGGTCAAAACCTCGATCATGGGCGCGGCGGGGGTTTTGGATGCAGCAAACAGCCCCGCAAGGCCGATGGCTGGCACTGTTTTGTCTGGATTGGCGCTGCGCAGAACTGCCATGGATTTAGACAGCAGCGCGCGGCCTTGTTCGGGCGGCAAGACCACACTTTCGGCCCCCGTGGCAGATAGCATCACAAGCCGCCCCTGTAGTGCCAAAATAGCGCGCCAATATTCGCCGATGTTAGCGTCTTTGATGCGCAGGAGCACAGCCGCATTTTCCGTCTCGGACGAGGTGACCACCGCATCCGCGGCCTTGCCAGTAGAGGCGAGCATCCCGCGCCCTTGATCAGAGGTAAAGAACCGCGTCAGCGCCACTGGGCCAGCATCCAGCGCCGCGCCAGACCCTGTCGCCCCCACGCTGGCCGTGATAAGCGCAGGCGTTACGCTGGATGTAGCCGAACACCGCCCCATCAGCACAACCGCACTGCCCGCACCATCGGTGCTGGCCTGCGGATTGGCGCAATAGCCAGCAGGTGCCGCCACATTGATATCTCCGCCTTGCACAACAACGCTGCGAGGCTGGGTCGTTCCTATATCCAAACCCGTACAGGCCATTAGGCCCGCACAAGCCAGTGCCAGCGCGCTATTGGTCCATATAGACATGGGCTTCGGCCTTCGCGCCAGGATGGGTGACAGCGCCATAACGTGCGCCGCCCACAAGTTTGGCGAATTTCCAAATTGCTCCAGTGGCGTATTGCGTTGGGCGAGGGCCTTTCCACTGTGCCTTGCGCGCGGAAAGCTCTGCGTCCGTCAGGGCGACCGAAAGTTCGCCCGTAATGGCGTTCAGTGTAATCATATCGCCGTTTTGCAGCAGGGCGATGGGGCCGCCGTGCGCCGCCTCTGGCCCAACGTGGCCCACACAAAACCCGCGCGTCGCGCCCGAGAAACGGCCATCTGTGATCAGCGCTACCTTTTTGCCCATGCCTTGGCCCGACAGGGCGGCGGTGGTGGACAGCATCTCGCGCATACCTGGGCCGCCAGCGGGGCCTTCGTTGCGGATCACAATTACTTCGCCTTCGTTATAGGCGCGCTGTTTGACCGCTTCGAATGCGTCTTCTTCACATTCAAACACGCGGGCGGGGCCGGTGAACACCTGCTCGGCTGGCGTCATTCCCGCCACTTTCACAATGGCACCTTCGGGCGCAAGATTGCCCTTCAGGCCCACAACGCCGCCCGTGGCCGTTATCGGGGTAGAAACGGGATAGATCACGCGGCCATCTGCATCGCCCACGATTTCTGACAGTTCTTCGCCAATGCTGCGGCCAGAAGCCGTGATGCAATCTTCGTGCAAAAGCCCAGCTTTCTTTAATTCTTTCAGGACGATAGGTACGCCACCCACTTCGTACAGGTCTTTGGCCACGTATTTACCGCCAGGGCGTAAATCCACGAAATAGGGCGTGTCGCGCATGATGTCGGTCACGTCGAACAGATCAAAATCAATCCCTGCCTCATGCGCAATTGCGGGAAGATGCAGGGCTGCGTTGGTAGAGCCGCCCGTGCAAGCCACCACGCGGGCGGCATTTTCCAACGATTTGCGCGTGACAATGTCGCGCGCACGTATGTTCTTTTCAATCAGGTTCATCACAGCCACACCCGATGCTTCGCCGTATTGGTCGCGCGATTCGTAAGGCGCAGGCGCGCCCGATGAATTCAGCAGCGCAAGACCAATGGCTTCGGATACGCAGGCCATAGTATTGGCAGTATATTGCGCGCCGCACGCCCCCGATGATGGGCAAGCCACGCGTTCCAAAATGGCCAGTTCGGCTTCGGAATAATCACCCGCTTGCAGGCGGCCCACCGCTTCGAACACATCCTGCACTGTCACGTCTTTGCCGTTCAGGCGGCCCGGCAGGATCGATCCGCCATAGATAAAGACCGACGGCACGTTCAGGCGCACCATTGCCATCATCATCCCCGGCAAGGATTTATCGCAGCCCGCAAGACCCACCAGCGCGTCATAGCAATGCCCGCGCATGGTTAGCTCTACCGTATCGGCAATCGCATCGCGGCTGGCGAGCGAGGAGCGCATCCCCTCATGCCCCATCGCGATCCCATCAGTGACGGTTATAGTAGTAAACTCGCGGGGCGTGCCGCCGCCCTTCTTGACGCCATGTTTGACGATCTGCGCCTGACGGTTCAGCGAAATGTTGCATGGTGCCGCCTCATTCCAGCAGGTCGCCACGCCAACCCATGGCTGATGAATCTCTTCCTCGGTGATGCCCATCGCATAGAAATAGCTGCGATGAGGCGCGCGGGCTGGCCCTTCGGTCACATGGCGCGAAGGAAGCTTGGATTTGTCAAAACGGGTGTTGATCGTCATGGTGGGATCCCTTGTTCAGTTGCAAAAGGGATAAAGGGCCAAAGCCCGCGCCGCAAGCCGCTTGCTGCGCTGCATGCATATTTGTTGCGCATATCCGATACGGTATTGTTGCGCGGAATGGGACAGTGATTGTTAACCCTTTGGCAATACTTGTGGCTGTAATGCGGCAATTGTTGCCAGAATATGCATAAATCGCGCAATTCTGCCGCAACGTCCCCCCAAATTGATCACAAACTTACCCTTTCCCCGCCACAGACCCGCCCAAGCTATGCCCTAATTGAGCGGCAAAACGAAACAAAGTTACTGCCACGCGATTTGGGGATTACAATGGACAGACTGACAGAAATGGAAGCTTTTGCTACGGTCGTTGACCAAGGCGGGTTTACCGATGCTGCCAAAAAGATGGGAATTTCTAAATCGGCTGTGTCAAAGCATGTCTCGGCGCTTGAGGCGCGTTTGGGTGCGCGTCTGCTGAACCGCACCACGCGCCGTGTTAGCCCCACAGAAATTGGCCTTGCCTATTATGACCGCGCCCGCCGTGTTTTGAACGATGCAGGCGATGCAGATGCATTGGTCACCTCGATGCAATCGGCACCTTCGGGGCAACTTCGCATTTCTGTGGCAACAGATTTTGGATCAAATTTGCTGTCACCCATCTTGGGCGATTTTTTGTCTGAATACCCCGATGTCACCGTGAACATGGTGCTGAACAATCGCTTTGTTGAGCTGATTTCCGAAGGTTTTGACATGGCAATACGGATTGGCGATTTGGAAGACAGCTCGATGCGGGCGCGCAAGCTGACCGAAACTGTCTATCGCCTGATCGCAAGCCCAACCTACTTTCAAAAAAATGGCCGCCCCATGCGGCTGGAAGATTTGAACGAGCATCGTTTGCTGCATTATTCCAACCAAGCCAATGGTAATTTTTGGCGAATCACATCTCCGTCAGGCGAGAAACGGGTCATTCGTTCGGCAGGTTGGCTGACGATGAATGATGGTCAGTCGCTGATGAATGCCGCCGTTTCGGGGCTCGGCATTGCTTACTTGCCACATTTCCTGTGCGCCGAGGCGCTGCGCGATGGTTTGGTGCAAGAGGCGATTGCGAACTTGCCAGCCGATCCAAGTGGGATTTATGCGGTCTACCCCCCTGGGCGGTTCACCCAACCCAAGGTGCGCGCCTTTATCGACTTTTTGGCGCGGCGATTTTCAGACATGCCCGTTTTGCAGTAGCGCGCCCGCCGCGCGGTAATGATACTGGCCGACCTCTGTCATGCCCATGCGCATATACAGCGCGCAAGCGGGGGAGTTGGCGCGTGTGACCACCAAAGACAGATGCGCCGCGCCGAAGCTGGTTGCCCATAGCGCGGCGCGGGTGATCAGCTTTAGCGCAAGGCCATTGCGGCGATGATCTTGCAGCACCTCTAGCGCATGGATCATGGCATGGCCGTGTGCGATTGCCACAAAACACATCCCAGCAGGATGATCATCGCGGCGCACCAAAATTGCCGTTTTGGGGCCAGCGGCGCGGTCCATCACCGCCAGCCGCGCGGGGCCGATACCTGCAGCCGCCCAAACTTCGCGGGCAATTGCAAGGGGTGGCCAATGTGGATAGGTATGTGAAATATCCGCTTGATCGCGCAAGATGTCTTGGGCATTCGCGCGATAGCCAACCACGGGGTCAACAATATCATAGCCGCGCTGCGCAAGGGCGGCGTCCAGCCCAAAATCGCCCCTATCTGGCCAAATTGCAAACAGCGGCAATTGGCCCATCGCGCGCATTGCCTCTTCGGCGGCATCCAAATCCGCACCCGTAAAGGGCGCGTTCACGCTGGCCGCTGACACGCGCTTGCCCCCGCCCGCCCCATCGCGCAGCGTAAATGGACCAAGGTCAAAGCTGCGGGCAGGCGGCCATGTGGCCTGAACGACATCCGCCAGTGTCATTTGGCAAAGGCTGCGTTCAGTTCCCCCATTGCAGCGGCAATTTGGCCAGCGTCAGTGCCGCGCACGACCAAATTCGTTCCCTGCGCCCCATCGCGCACGAAGGGATATGATCCCATCGACAGATCAGGATAGCGCGCGGCTATCGCGCCAAATGGGGCGGCAATATCGCCTTCGCCCGTCATCACGCGGATGCTATCCGACAGCAGCGCCGCGCCGCCCGTCAATGTCGGCAGCACCGAAGCGACCATCGCCTGAAAAATCGATGGAACCCCCGCCATCACATGCACATTTTCCACCGAAAACCCCGGCGCTATAGAGACAGGGTTATCAATCAGCACCGCCCCATCGGGGATGCGCGCCATGCGCTGGCGCGATGCATTAAATTCGTGCCCAACTTTTTTGTAATGCGCGGTCAGAAGCGCCATCGCATCCGCACGGTGCGAAATGCCAACACCAAATGCAGCGGCGATGGCATCAGCGGTGATGTCATCATGCGTTGGCCCAATTCCACCTGACGTAAACACGTGGGTGTAGGCCGTGCGCAGCGCATTGACCGCTGCCACAATTGCATCTTGCTCATCGGCGACCACCCGCACTTCGCGCAAATTTATGCCGCGCCCCGTCAGCGCCCCAGCCAGAAAATGCGTGTTAGCATCATGGGTGCGGCCCGACAAAATCTCGTCGCCGATCACCAGCATCGCGGCAGTGGGGTTGGTCATTTCATTCTCCTCATTTCAGCAAACTTTGTGACGTTTCGTTATATAATCGCAAGCGCAATCGTGCGGCACTGGCAAATCCCCGCCATTGCCATTATCTTGGGCCGAAATCAGAGGTGCGATTTGGACGATCTTCGGGGCCGCGTAACAAAAGACGGTATTCGTATCTATGAAGATGCGGATTTTGTAGGCATGCGGCTGGCAGGGCAGATAGCGGCGCAGATTTTGGATGATGTCGGCCCAATGGTGGTGGCGGGGGTCACAACTGCCGCCTTGGACGATTTCATCCGCAATGAAGTTACGCGCTTGGGCGTGGTATCTGCCACAATCGGCTATCGCGGATATCAGCACGCCAGCTGTATTTCTGTCAACCATGTGGTCTGCCACGGCATTCCGGGCAGTAAGGTGCCCGGGCGATCATCGGATTTGATCCAAGAGGGCGACATTCTGAACATCGACGTCACGGTGATTGTTGATGGATGGTTTGGCGACACATCGCGCATGTATACGGCGGGCAGCGGCAAACCCTTTGCGCAGCGGCTGATCAAGGTTACCCATGAATGCCTGATGCGCGGCATTGCGGCGGTAAAGCCGGGCAATACCTTTGGCGATATCGGCTTTGCGATCCAATCCTATGCCGAGGAAAACCGCTGTTCGGTCGTGCGCGATTTTTGTGGCCACGGCCTTGGCCGCGTGTTCCACGCCCCGCCCAATGTGCTGCATTACGGGCGCGCGGGCACTGGGCCAGTGCTGGAAGAAGGCATGTTTTTCACCATCGAGCCGATGATCAATCTGGGCAGACCAGAAACGAAAGTGCTGGCAGATGAGTGGACAGCGATCACCCGCGATAAATCTCTGTCTGCGCAATTTGAACATTCCATCGGGGTGACCGCCACAGGCTGCGAGATTTTCACAACCTCGCCCAAAGGGCTGTTTTTCAGCTAGGCCTTGCGCAGGATTGTGACCAAAGTATCGCCATAGCGGCGCTGGTCTAGGCTTTCCAAGCCCTGCGGGATGGTTGGTGGCGCGCTTTCTTCCCACACAATCAGCGCGTCGTCGGTCAGGTGGGCCAGCAAAGGCGGCAGGGCCGCTTCGCCCTTGCCCTTGCCATAGGGTGGGTCTAGAAAGACCAAATCATATTGGCCCGCAGGCGCTGGGCGCAGCGCGTCTTGGCGAAAAATCGTGGTACGGGCTTCCGCGCGCATCAGGGCGATATTGCGCGTTAGCAGCGCCAGCGCCACGCGGCCATTTTCCACAAATGTGGTATGATCCGCCCCGCGCGATAGCGCCTCTAGCCCCAAGGCCCCTGTGCCCGCAAACACATCCAGCACGCGCGCGCCTTGAACGGGGCTGCCATAACCGCCGTTCATCAGCAGGTTAAAAATCGCCTCGCGCACGCGGTCGGATGTGGGGCGCAGATGGGCGGCTGCATCGCCAGCGCCCACTTCGGCCAGCTTTAACCC
>CAXNJD010000023.1:0-9109 GCA_964202545.1 Cypionkella sp. | reverse complement strand
ATGGCGGCGGCGGAAGAAAACCGCGTGCTGCTTTGCCCCAAGGCTTGCGGGGCCGAGGCGGCATGGGTCGGCGCAACCCGCGTATTTGCGGCATCGACGCTGGACGAGGTGCTGCGCCATTACACGGGCGCTGCCCCCATGACCCCCGCGACAGCGGGCGAGGTGGTGGCCCCCCCGCAAAGCCGCGATCTGCGCGATGTAAAGGGCCAAGAACGCGCCAAACGCGCGCTGGAAATTGCAGCGGCGGGGCGGCACCACATGCTGCTGGTGGGCAGCCCCGGTTCGGGCAAATCCATGCTGGCCGCGCGCCTGCCGTCGATCATGCCGCCGCTGTCCCCTGCCGAAGCGCTGGAAACTTCGATGATCCATTCGCTAGCTGGGCTTTTGTCCGAAGGCGGCATTTCGCGCGCGCGCCCGTTCCGCGAGCCACACCACACCGCATCCATGGCGGCCATCGTGGGCGGCGGCAAAGGCGCAAAGCCGGGGGAAATATCACTTGCGCATAACGGCGTGTTGTTCATGGACGAGTTTCCTGAATTTCCGCGCCCCGTGCTGGAAACCCTGCGCCAGCCTATCGAGACGGGCGATGTGGTAATTGCCCGCGCCAACGCCCATGTGCGCTATCCGTGCAAGTTTTTGTTGGTCGCGGCCGCCAATCCTTGTAAATGCGGCTATCTGGCCGACCCCGCCCGCGCCTGCGCCAAAGTGCCGATCTGCGGCGAGGATTATTTGGGCCGCATTTCTGGCCCCTTGATGGACCGCTTTGATCTGCGCATCGAAGTGCCGCCCGTGGCCTATACCGATTTGGATTTGCCCCCTTCGGGCGATACATCCGCAGCCGTTGCCGCCCGCGTAGCCACCGCCCGCACCCGCCAATCGGCACGCTACGCAGGCCACGACCGCATCCGCGTCAACGCCGATCTGGAAGGCCCAGTGCTAGAGGATGTCGCCGCCCCCGATGCTGAAGGGCGCGATTTGCTGGCGCGCGTGGCGCAGAAATTTGGCCTATCTGCGCGCGGCTATCATCGCATATTGCGCGTGGCGCGTACCATCGCTGACCTTGACCATTCGGACAATGTCCTTAGCCATCACGTGGCCGAAGCCGTCAGTTTCCGCATCGCCGTCGGCGTGAAATCCTAGGCGCGCTTGGCCTCAATGGCAGCCCAAATCTTTTCTGCGGCGTTGATCCCGTCAAACCGCTCTAGCTCCTGAATACCCGTGGGCGAGGTCACGTTAATCTCGGTCAGATAATCGCCGATAATGTCTATGCCCACAAAAATCTGACCATGATCGCGCAAGGTGGGACCAATCGCGGCGCAAATTTCCAAATCGCGCGGTGTTAGACCCACCTTTTCAGGCCGCCCGCCCGCATGCATGTTCGAGCGCGTCTCGCCCGCCTGCGGCACGCGGTTGATGGCGCCCACAGGCTGCCCATCCACCAAAATCACCCGCTTGTCACCCTTGGACACGGCGGGAATGAACTTTTGCACAATCACAGGCTCGCGGTTAATGGCAGAAAACATCTCGTGAAGCGAGGCAAGGTTGCGGTCATTTTCATCCAGCCGAAATACCCCCGCCCCGCCATTGCCATACAGCGGCTTTAGAATGATATCGCCATGGCGCGCCTTAAACGCGCGGATCGTGGCCAGATCGCGGGCAATGGCGGTGGGCGGGGTTAGGTCTGCAAAGCGCAGAACCAGCAGCTTTTCGGGATAATTGCGCACCCAGAACGGATCATTGACCACCAAAGTTTTGGGATGGATCATATCCAGCAAATGGGTGGTGGTGATATAGCCCATATCAAACGGCGGGTCTTGGCGCAGCCAAACCACGTCGAAGGTGGCAAGATCAACCTCTGCCTCGGTCCCATAGCTCACATGATTGCCAACTTCGCGGCGCAACTCAATGGGAAATCCCCGCGCCATCACGCGCCCTTCGACAAAGGCCAGCTTATCGGGGGTGTAGAAAAACAGCGAATGGCCGCGCGCCTGTGCTTCCAAAGCAATGCGAAAGGTGCTGTCGGCGTTGATATTCACCCCGCCGATGGGGTCCATTTGCAAAGCAACCTTCAGCGTCATGCCCGCCTCCTTGAAACATAAGGACTAGATGACGCAAGCCCGCCCAAGATGCAATTGATCAGGCGGCAAAGTTTTGCAAAATCTCAATCTGCCCAGCCCCATCCACCAGCGCCGCATCAAGGCGCACTTCGGTCAATTGGCCCAAGGGTTCGCTTTCAACAAATTCAGCCGCCGCTGCATAAAGCCGCGCACTTTGGCGCGCAGATAGATGTTCCGCTGCCTGCGCGTGGGTGCGGCTTTGTTTGACTTCGATGAAGATAACCTGCGCGCCATCGCGCATAATCAGATCAATTTCGCCCGATTTGCCGCGCCAGCGCTGCGCCACCAAGATGTTGCCGCTGCGTTCATATAACTGAGCCACTTGCGCCTCTGCGGCAAGGCCAGCATGATAGGATCGCAGCCCGATGTTTTGCTTCGCTGTCATTTCTTGCCCAGTTCCAGCGCCATTTGGTATACATCCCGCCGCGCCGCGCCATATGCGCTGGCGACCGAGGCCACTGCATCTTTTACCGACATTTGCGCCAAAGCCTTGTCCAAAGCCGCCTCTAATGTTTCGGCGCTAGCGGTTGGCACGGCTGCCCGATCCACCAACACCACAATTTCGCCCTTTACATCGCGCCCATCAAACTGCGCTGCAAGCTCGGCCAATGTGCCACGCGACACTTCTTCAAACCGTTTGGTCAATTCGCGGCATACAACCCCAGCGCGATCTTCGCCCAAAACTTCGCACATTTCAACTAATAATTTGTGAACGCGTTTTGGCGATTCGTACAGCACCAGTGTTGCCTGTACGGCTTGCAACTCGCGCAGGAAACTTTGCCGCGCTGCCGATTGCGCGGGGGCAAAGCCTGCAAACAAAAACCGATCTGTGGGCAGGCCCGAGAGCGTTAGCGCGCAGAGCACAGCCGAGGCACCTGGCGCGGAAATCAGCAGATGCCCGCCTTCGACGATAGCACGCCCCAGTTGAAACCCTGGGTCAGAGATCAGCGGCGTGCCTGCCTCTGATGCATAGGCCACGGATTTGCCTTCTTCGATGGCCCGCAGAATGCGGGGGGCGGCGCTATCATTATTATGGTCATGATAGGGGATCATGGGGCGGCCTTGCAGCGGAATGCCGTGAATTTCCATCAAATGGCGCAGCGTGCGCGTGTCTTCTGCCGCCAAAACATCAACCGAGGCCAGAATATCCAGCGCGCGCAGCGTGATATCGCGCGCAGCCCCAATGGGTGTGGCGATCAGATACAACCCCGCCGCTAGTTTGTCGCGCTGCGCCGTTGGCGTATTCATATGACAGCCCTGTCCCTGAAGCGTTTACTTTGGCCCTTAGATTGCATATGACAGATCGTAAATCTACATCGGCCGCAGTTGAGGCCGCAGATGTGGGCCGCGTCGGATCGCAGGGGAGCAAAAGAAATGTTAAATTGGGCAATTAAATCAGGGCTTCGCGCTGCAAAATTTGCTTTGGGCGCAGGCGCTCTTGCAATTGTGGCGGCCTGTACCCCAATTTCGGGTAGCAGCGGTGGCGGCACGGTCAAAGTCGCGCTTTTGGTGCCAACTGGCTCGGGTCAGGCGGGCGATGAAGTTCTAGGCCAATCGCTGGAAGCCGCCGCGCGTCTGGCCATCGCCGACTTGGGCGAAGGCACCAAGGTGGAAATGACCGTTTATCCCACCGCTGGCCAGCCCGCCCAAGCCGCCGCAATGGCGAAAAAGGCTGTTGAAGAGGGCGCGCAAGTGATCCTTGGCCCCGTTTTCGCACAAGAGGCAAATGCCGCAGGCGTGGCTGTTGCAGGGTCGGGCGTGAATGTTCTGGCGTTTTCCAACAACCCAGACATCGCGGGCAACAACGTCTTTATCTTGGGCCCCACCTTTACCAACACCGCCCAGCGCCTGACAGCCTATGCTGTGCGCAGCGGCAAAACCAAATTCATGATTGCTTCAGATCGCAATATCGCGGGTGAATTGGGGCGCGATGCAATCCGCCGCGGCGCCCTGATTGCTGGAGCAACAATTGTGGCAAGCGCCGATTACGAATTTTCGCAAAACGGTATTGTGACAGCCGCACCCCAACTGGCCGCGCAGGCCAAGTCAAGCGGCGCAGATGCCTTGTTCCTTACCGCCGACACGGCTGGCGCTTTGCCCCTGCTGAGCCAGCTTTTGCTCGACAACGGGTTGCGCGGATCGAGCGTGCAATTTGTAGGGCTGACGCGCTGGGATATTCCGCAGGCCACTCTGGCGCTTCCAGGTGTGCAGGGCGGGCTTTTTGCCCTGCCTGATCCGGGCCGTTACAACCAGTTTGTCGCGCGCTATCAAGCGGTCAATGGCCAGCCGCCGCACCCCATTGCCGCGCTTGCCTATGATGGCATAGCCGCCTTGGGCGCTTTAGCGGGCAGTGAAAACAGCGGGCCAATCTCGCGCGCGGGTCTTACCCAACCTGCTGGCTTTGTGGGCGTTAACGGCGTGTTCCGCCTGCTGGGCGATGGCACCAACCAGCGTGGCTTGGCGGTTGCGCAGGTGGAAGGCGGAAAGATTGTGGTGGTCGAAGCAGCGCCAAGCACCTTTGGCGATGCAGGGTTCTGATCTGGCCACGCGATGAATATCGCCGACTTTTCTGGTAATAATCGCCTGCTGGCCGATGCGGGCATCCCAATACCTGCTGATATGATTGCAGCCATTAGCGCGGCCCTGCCTGCTGCCGATGCAGCGCCGCGCGCGCTGCGCGACGAGGCTGTGCGCCAGATGATCGCGCTAAAGACCGAGGTGAACCAGCGCCTACAGGCTGGCTTTCGCGCAGCCCCGTTGGATGCGCGCCCGCTGCTGGCCGCCCAATCACATCTGACCGATGTTTTGGTAACCATCGCCTTTGAGATTGCCCGCAGCATCCTGCACCCCGCCCCAAACCCAACCACGGCCGAAAGGCTGTGCGTTGTCGCCGTGGGCGGATGCGGGCGCGCAGAAATGGCCCCACATTCGGATGTGGATTTGCTGTTTCTAACGCCTGCCAAAATCACACCTTGGGCGGAGCAGGTTATCGAATCCATGCTGTATATGCTGTGGGATTTGAAACTAAAGGTCGGTCATTCCAGCCGAACCATCGCCGACTGTCTGTCCATGGGCCGCGAGGATATTACCATCCGCACCGCCCTCTTGGAACAGCGCTATGTCGCGGGTGATCACCAATTGGCGCGCGATTTAGACACGCGACTTTGGAACGATCTGTTCCGCAACACTGGCCCGCAATTCATCGATGCCAAACTGACCGAACGGGCCGAACGCCACAAACGCCAAGGCGGCCAGCGTTATGTGCTGGAACCCAACGTGAAAGAGGCCAAGGGCGGTCTGCGCGATTTGCAAACGCTATACTGGATTGGCAAATATCTGCACCGCGTGCCATCGGCGCAGGGCTTGGTTGGGGCAGGGCTGCTCAGCCAAGACGAATTTGAAACCTTTGACCGCGCGGAAAATTTTCTATGGGCGGCGCGCTGCCACATGCACCACCTGACAGGCCGCGCCGCCGATCAGTTAACATTTGATCTGCAAGTCGAGGTGGCCGAGCGTATGGGCTATACCGATGCGGGCGGGCGGCGCGGGGTGGAACGGTTTATGCAAGATTACTTTCGCCACGCCACCCGCGTGGGGGAGTTGACCCGCATCTTTTTGGCGGAACTTGAGGCGCGGCACGCCAAACCCGAAGCCCGCCTTTTGGGCTTTTTCAACCGCAAAAAGGTGGCAGCGGGCTATAAGCTGGTGCAAGGCCGTATCGACTGCGCAAATAGCGATGCCTTTCTGAAAGACCCGCTGAACCTGATTAAGGTTTTTGAAGAGGCGCTGCGCTCGGGCTATTTGCTTCACCCCAACGTCATGCGCCTGATTGCCAATAATTTGCACCTGATCGACGACGATCTGCAAGGCAACCCCGAAGCGGTGCGCATCTTCCTTGATCTGATGCTGGAACACGGCAACCCCGAACGCGCCCTGCGGCGGATGAACGAACTTGGCGTGCTGGCGGCTTTTATCCCCGAATTTGAAAACATCGTGGCGATGATGCAGTTCAACGTCTATCACCACTACACGGTGGACGAACATATCATCCAAACCATTTCCGTCCTTGCCCAGATTGAACGGGGCGAATTGGTCGAAGAATTGCCCGTCGCTTCGGGTATTTTGAAAGATGGCATCAACCGCCGCATTATCTATATTGCCCTTTTGCTGCACGATATTGGCAAGGGCCGCCCCGAAGATCATTCCATCATCGGCGCGCAATTGGCCCGCCGCATTGCCCCGCGCCTTGGGCTGAATGATGAGGAATGCGAAACGGTGGAATGGCTGGTGCGCTATCATCTGCTGATGTCAGACATGGCGCAAAAGCGCGATATTGGCGATCCGCGCACGGTGCGCGATTTTGCCAAAGCAGTTGAAAGCAAAGCACGCCTTGATCTGCTGACAGTGCTGACTGTCTGCGATATTCGCGGCGTGGGGCCGACCACGTGGAACAATTGGAAGGCAATGCTGCTGCGGCAGCTTTATTCGCAAACCGCCGATGCGCTGGAAAGCGGGCTGGAATCGGCCAGCCGTCATTTGCGCGAAGATGTCTCGAAAGAGGCGTTGCGCGCCAAACTGGCAGGCTGGGAGGGCGGTGATATCAACGCCGAACTTGGCCGCCATTATGCCCCCTACTGGCAGGGACTGTCCACCGACACGCAGCTTGCCTTTGCCCAGTTGTTGCATGGCATTAAAGACGATGAAATCCGCATTGATCTGCACCCAGAACCCACCCGCGATGCCACCCGCGCCTGCTTTGCTTTGTCTGACCATCCCGGCATTTTCAGCCGCCTTGCAGGGGCCTTGGCGCTGGTGGGGGCCAACGTGGTCGATGCACGCACCTATACCTCCAAAGACGGCTATGCGACTGCTGTGTTCTGGGTGCAAGACGCCGAAGGCAAACCATATGAGATTGCCCGCTTGCCCCGCCTGCGCGGCATGATCGAGAAAACCCTGCGCGGCGAGGTGATGCCGCGCGAAGCGCTGGCTGACCGCGACAAAGTGAAAAAGCGCGACCGCGAGTTCCGCTTTCCCACTCATATAATCTTCGACAACGAAGGTTCGGAAATCTATACGATTATCGAAGTCGACACCCGCGACCGTCCGGGCCTTTTGTATGATTTGACCCGCACTATGGCGGCCAACAACATCTATATCGCCAGCGCCGTGATCGCGACTTACGGCGCGCAGGTGGTAGATGTGTTTTATGTCAAAGATATGTTTGGCCTAAAGCTGCACGCCAAACACCGCCAAGAAGCGCTGGAAAAGAAACTGCGCCAAGCCATTGTCGATGGCGCGCAGCGCGCTGTTGCGGCGGTCTAGACGATGGCGCAGGGTAGGGGCCTGATCCGCAACACGATCATCCTTGGCGCGTGGACGCTGATCTCGCGCGGGTCGGGTCTTGCGCGCGATGTGTTGATGGCGGGATATTTGGGAACGGGGGCGGCGGCAGATGCCTTTAACGTGGCCTTCTCCCTGCCCAATATGTTTCGTCGTTTCTTTGCCGAAGGCGCGTTCAATCAGGCCTTTGTGCCAATGTATTCCAAGAAACTTGAGGGCGGCGAAGACAGTGGCCGCTTTGCATCCGATGCCTTTGCGGGGCTGTCCTTGGTGCTGCTGATCGTAACGCTGATCGGCACGCTGGCAATGCCGTGGCTGGTCTGGGCTATGGCAGCAGGGTTTGTGGGTGATACGCGCTTTGATCTGGCGGTCAGCTTTGGGCGCATCACCTTTGTATATATCCTGTTCATCTCGCTTGTGGCCCTTTTGTCGGGGGTGATGAACGCGCATGGCCGTTTTTCGGAAGCGGGCTTTGTGCCGATTTTGATGAACCTGATTTTTATCGCCGCCATTGGGCTGGCGGTTTGGGCAGGCTGGGATATGGGACAAACGCTGGCATGGACTGTGCCCATAACGGGCGTGGCCCAACTGGCCTTTACATGGGTGGCCGCGCACCGCATTGGCTTTCGTGCGCGCCTGCACTGGCCACGCTGGACGCCCGATTTAAAGCATCTTTTGATCATCGCAGGCCCTGCCGTTCTGGCGGGGGGCGTCGTGCAGATCAACCTGCTTGTAGGCCGCCAAGTGGCCAGCTTTACCGAAGGGGCCATTTCTTGGCTGGTCTATGCTGACCGTCTGTATCAACTGCCTCTTGGCGTAGTGGGCATTGCCGTGGGCACTGTGCTGCTGCCCGATCTGGCGCGGCGCTTGCGCGCGGGGGATGAGGCAGGCGCGCGGGCCAGCCTGAACCGATCCTTAGAATTTGCGTTGGCGCTAACGCTACCCGCTGCCGTGGCGCTGGTTGTTATCGCCCATGCGCTGACCTTTGTTTTGTATCAGCGCGGGGCCTTCGGCGCAGATGATACCACTGCGACCGCGTTGGCATTGGCCATTTACGGCGCGGGCCTGCCTGCCTTTGTGCTGCAAAAGGTCTGGCAGCCCCTTTATTACGCCCGCGAAGACACCCGCCGCCCGTTTCAATTTGCCCTGATGGCAATGGTCGTGAATGCCGCGCTGGCCGTTGGGCTGATGCCCTATATCGGCTTTGCCGCCGCCGCTGTGGCCACAACCCTTGCGGCGTGGATCATGCTGGCGCAACTGATGTGGGGTGCGCGCAAAATGGGCCTTTCTGTGCAGCTTGATGCGCGATCGAGGCAGCGGCTGCCGCGCATTATTGCGGCGGCGGCTATCATGGGCGCTGTGCTGTATGGGGTGGCATGGGCCATTGAGCCTTGGCTTTATCATATGGGGTGGCGCTATATCGCGCTGGCGGGCCTGATCGGCCTTGGTGCTGCGTCTTATTTCGGCTGCGGCGCGGCTTTTGGCGCGTTTAAACTGTCAGATTTTCGCGCGCTAAAGCGCGGTTAAAAATCCCGCTGGCGGACGCGCGCCAAGGCACGCGCAAACCCGCCGGGGGATGCGATGAAAGACAGCAAGAACCCCGCAAAAAATGCCGAAATATCCGCCACCCATTCATACCCGCCGCCAAACAG
>CAXNJD010000022.1:0-9395 GCA_964202545.1 Cypionkella sp. | reverse complement strand
AGTTTCACCGACATTGACGGCCACATGTTTGAACCCTTTTGGATGGATTCTGCAGCGGCAAATAGCTGATTTTGGAGCGGGCAGCGGGAATCGAACCCGCGTCTTTAGCTTGGAAGGCTAAGGTCTTACCATTACACAATGCCCGCGCTCAGGAACTGATAGCACCGCTTTGCTGCAGGCTCAAGCAGGGATTGGCGCGATAAGTTGTGGGCCAGAGGCGCGGTTGGAAGTGACGGCCGTATCCACGCGGAGGTTTTGAATAATGCCCGTGCTGGCGTGCATCAGCGTTGCCGCGCCATGCCCAGCCTCGCCCAACCACAGCGGCCAATCGGGCGGCTCTAAGATCACAGGTTCGCGGTCGTGAATATGGGCTATATCGGGGCCAGCCTCGGTGGTTACTACGGCCAGCGTGTCGATATCGCCCCAACGCTGCCACAGCGCGGCAAAAGCAAAGGGCGCGCCATCACGGCGGGTGATATGCCATGGCAGGCGGGTTTTGCCCTCGCCCGCCGACCATTCGTAAAACCCGCTGGCGGGCAAAATGCAGCGCCTTTGCCTGATCGCGTCCCGAAAGGCGGGTTTGACTGCTACGGTATCTGCGCGGGCGTTGATGATCAGTGGGCCATCATTGGGCGATTTATACCAGCTGGGGATAAAGCCCCAGCGCATTGGGCGCAGGTGGCGTGCCACTCCTCCTGTCAGCACCGCCACGGTCTGTGTAGGGCAAATGTTGTAATTTGGCGCCTGCGGCAAATCATTCGCCATCGCCGCGCCAAATAGGCGCGCCATCGCCTCGGTTGGATGGGTTATGGTCAGTCTGCCGCACATAGCGCCCACGATAGCGCCATTTTCCATTGACCAAAAGCCCGCTCTTGGGCAAAAGGCGGGCATGATAATTTACAAGATATTCCGCCGCCCTGAATGGGACGATATGCGCGCAAACGGCCAGACCCTTGGCGCGCCTGTGGATTTGGCCGATGGCTATATCCACTTTTCTGCCGCCCCCCAGTTGGCCGAAACAGCTGCCAAGTGGTTCGCAGGGCAAAGCGATTTGGTGCTGCTGGCCATTGATGCAGCCCAACTTGGGGATGCCTTAAAATGGGAGCCAGCGCGCGGCGGCGTTCTATTTCCGCATCTTTACCGCGCCCTGGCCATGGCGGATGTGATCTGGGATAAATCCCTTCCCTTGGGTGCATCGGGCCATATCTTTCCCGAAGGTGTGTTTTGACCCTGTACGAGCGGCTTGGCCTGCGCGCGCTGCATTTGATGGATCCAGAGGCGGCGCATGGGGCTTCGCTGATGGCGCTGCGAATGGGGCTGGTGCCGCTGGCGGGGCAGGTGACATCGCCGCGCCTTGCCACATCGCAAGCAGGCATGGCGCTGACGAACCCCATCGGGCTTGCGGCGGGGTACGACAAAAACGCGGTTGCAGTTGCGCCGCTGTCGCGGGCAGGCTTTGGCTTTATCGAAGTGGGGGCGGCCACGCCGCGCCCACAAGATGGCAATGCTAAGCCGCGCCTGTTTCGGCTGCGCGAAGATCGCGCAGTTATAAATCGCTTTGGTTTTAACAACCAAGGCGCTGATGCCATTGCAGCGCGGCTTGCGCGGCGCGAGCGCGGCGCTGTTCCCGTGGGCCTGAACCTTGGTGCCAACAAAGACAGCGAAAACCGCGCTGCCGATTTTGCCGCAGTTCTTGCCATCTGCGGCGCGCAGGTGGATTTCGCCACAGTCAACGTCTCCTCCCCCAACACTGAAAAGCTGCGCGATTTGCAGGGACCGGCTGCGCTAACGGCGCTCTTGGCACAGGTGATGGTCGCGCGGGCGGAACTGGCGCGGCCAATTCCGATTTTCTTGAAAATCGCCCCCGATTTGAACACAGATGAGCTTGCCAAAATTGCCGAAGTTGCACTGGGTTCTGGCATTCATGGCATTATCGCCACCAATACGACGCTGTCGCGGGATGGTCTAACCTCACCGCACAAAGATCAGACGGGCGGTCTGTCGGGCGCGCCACTGTTCGAAAAATCGACCCGCGTTTTGGCGCAGCTTTCCAAACTAACGAATGGCCAGCTGCCGCTGATTGGCGTGGGTGGGATTTCAAATGCAGAGCAGGCCTATGCCAAAATCCGCGTGGGGGCAAGCGCGGTTCAGCTTTATTCAGCGCTAGTTTATCAGGGGCTTTCGTTGGTTCCCCAAATTGCGCGCGGAGTTGACGCGCTGCTTGCTCGTGATGGTTTTTTCACTGTCGCGGATGCAGTCGGCACGGCGCGGGGCGATTGGCTTTAGCTTCTCTTTTTCTTAAATATCCTGCAGGGGTGAGGAGCGTCAGCGACGAGGGGGCTGCACAAGCCCCCTTTCCGCCGCCCCCATCCCGCGCTACATCTTGCGCAAAGAGGAGCGCGCAATGGAAGACGGCATCAACAGCTTTATGACTGGCCCAGACGAGCAGGGCCGCTTTGGCAAATTTGGCGGGCGGTTTGTATCCGAAACGCTGATGCCGCTGATCCTTGATCTAGAAGAGCGTTACGAATTTGCCAAAACCGACCCAACATTTTGGGCGGAAATGGATTGGCTGTGGAAGCATTATGTCGGCCGCCCGTCACCGCTGTATTTTGCCGAACGGCTGACCAATCATTTGGGCGGCGCAAAGATTTATATGAAGCGCGATGAGCTGAACCATACAGGCGCGCACAAAATCAACAACGTTCTTGGCCAGATTATTTTGGCCCGCCGCATGGGCAAGACGCGCATTATTGCCGAAACGGGGGCGGGGCAGCATGGGGTTGCAACCGCCACGGTTTGCGCCAAGTTTGGCCTGCAATGCGTGGTGTACATGGGCGCGCATGATGTCGAACGCCAAGCGCCTAATGTCTTTCGGATGAAGCTGCTTGGGGCGGAAGTTATTCCCGTGACCTCGGGTCGCGGCACATTGAAAGACGCGATGAACGATGCGCTGCGCGACTGGGTGACTAATGTGCGCGACACATTCTATTGCATTGGCACGGTTGCAGGCCCGCATCCGTATCCTGCGATGGTGCGCGATTTCCAATCGATCATTGGCAAGGAAGTGCGCTGGCAGCTTGAGGAGCAAGAAGGCTCAGGGCGTCTGCCAGATACGATTATTGCGGCCATTGGCGGCGGGTCTAACGCGATGGGGTTATTCTACCCCTTCCTTGACGATCCATCGGTCAACATCGTCGGCGTCGAGGCGGGCGGCAAGGGCGTGGACGACCGCATGCAGCATTGCGCATCCCTAACAGGCGGACGCCCGGGCGTGTTGCACGGCAACCGCACCTATTTGTTGCAAGACCCTGATGGACAGATTCTAGAGGGGTTTTCGATTTCTGCAGGGCTGGATTACCCAGGAATTGGCCCCGAACATTCGTGGCTGTACGATATGGGCCGTGCAAAATATGTGTCCATCACCGATGCCGAGGCGCTGGAGGCGTTTCAGCTTTCATGCAAATTGGAGGGGATCATCCCCGCTCTGGAACCAGCCCATGCGCTGGCCCATGTGATGAAGATCGCCCCCAGCCTGCCAAAAGAGCATATCATTGTGATGAACATGTGTGGGCGCGGGGATAAAGACATCTTCACCGTCGCAAAACATTTAGGATTTGATATGAAAGTGTAGTGATGCTATACTTTTGACTAGTTCGGCCATTTGGCGCACGGGATTAGTTGAAAATGCGTGAAAAGACAAAAAGCGGTGTTTTTGCGGCGGTAATTCTTGCAGTTACACTTCCGAGCCTCGGGTTTGCTGAATCCCTGCGAGAGCCAAGTGATTTTGGTGACGAGCCTGACGGCTCTGAAATTTACGTGAAACTGGATGAAGATGGATCGGACGTTGGCGGCGACGATCATGCAGGCGACGAAGATAGCACCGATGCACCCGACGAAAGCGCCGATGTTATAGAGGATGGCGACATGGGCGTCGTCGATGAAGGCGACGTCGACGACCTCGCCGAAGTCATAGATGTGTGGGTTTCCACCGACAATGGCGGCGACGAGCCTATTTATCTTGAATTTGTTTCTGGAAGCGCGCCCGTGCAGCGTGACGCTCTGCCGCTTCCAACCGCACCTAGAACGGGGCCATCGTCATCTAATTTGGTTGCGGCGGATCGCTTTGACGCAACCCTCGGCATCAATGTACATGACACGGTCGCAGTGGCGGCGCAATGCGCGATTTTGCAGGAGTCTGGCGAAACGTATCAGGCGTTTTACAAGCTGTACTGCAACTGACTTTACAGATTTCATAAGATCGAAGGCGCGCTTTTCAGCGCGCCTTATGTTTTTGTAACTTAGCCGTGGGCCACATCTGCCAAATCCGCCGGCAGATCTTGGTAAAAATAGTTTGGCTTTAGCACCTCTTTGTGGAAGGTTTTGCTATGCCAAATCCAAGACAGGTTCGATGACATCGGCGGCGTGATCCATGACCAGTCGCCGTAAACCTTGCGCCCTTGTGCCGCCTCGCGGGTGCAGAACTTTTGAAAGCTGCCAGATAAGGCATGGTGATCCATGATGCGCACGCCATCCGTTGCAAAGGAATGCAGAACGGCGCGGTTCAATTCGACCAAGGCCTGATCGCGCCAAAGGGGGTTCTTGTGGCCAGTATCCAAACCCAAGGCAGCGGCCACTTCGGGCAAGGCATTGTAGCGCTGTGGATCGCCCAAGTTAAAGCTACCAATCTCGGTTCCTTGGTAGACCCCGCTGGAGGGGGCTGCGGTGAACTGCACGCCGCCCATATCCAGCGCCATGTTTGCCACCGCAGGCAAGGCAAACCACTGCAGGCCAAGCGCCGCGATGCCCGCGCATTCGGGATGACGGATCTTTACGGAAAGAATCTTTTTGCGCGGAATTTCAAAAAGCTGTGGGGCCGCATCACCCATGCGCAACACCAATGGCAGAACGTCAAAGGGTGAACCCGTGCCTTTCCAGCCAAGTTTTGCGGCCAGTTGTGTCAGGGCAATATTTTTTGGATCGCCCAGAATACTGCCATCTGGCAGCACATGGCCTGCATAAAGGATCAACTAGCTGTTCAGGATGCGCATTCTTGGGCCATCGGCTGAGAATACAGTTATCGCAGGGCGAATGTCGCCGCCATTTGTAGCCCAATCGATATGATCAAGGATCGCTGCAAACATATCGCCCGTTGTGCGGGCCGCGCGGGCGTCAAATACCTTCAGCGACGGCCAAAACATGCGTCCCACGCACCGTACCGAATTACGCCACGCCAGTCGCGCGCCAAAGGTAAGTTCGTCTGCGCTTGGCTGCCAAGTGCCCGTGCGAGCAAAGGCGCAGTGCAGGTGATCCAAACGCTGCGCTAAATCGTGCTCGCCGCCCGTCTCGGTTGCCATTTGGCGCAGGAACGATGCGGCCTCGGACATTGGGTGCTGCATCGGCTGCAACGAAAACATTCCTTTGCCGCGGGGCACTTTTACGGGTGTCCCTGCGCCGCCAGTTGCACCTGAAATTGGGCAGAGGCTGTCAGGAAATTCACCTTGCTCATCGTTTTCGAAGGGCGGCTGATACATGTTCATCTGTTGCATCTTGCGATCCTTTTTTTAGAAGCAGCGACCAAGAGCTGGCCCGCCACGCGCAATGATTCCTAAGGTGAAGCTTACAAGTTCTAAATTGCATGATCGCATAGAATTCGGATAAAATTAAACCTAAGCACGAAAATATTGGTGGATAACTACTTAAGCGTGTATAGCCCGCAGGACGCTAAACAGTGCCCATTTGCGCCGTAAACTATGGTTTATGGCCGCAAACCTTTTGTATAGGCTGGGCAAAATAAACTTCGGTTCAATAGCGACGGGCGAAATTCTGGGGCTTGCTGGCCTTATCGCAACCACAACAGGCCAAGCACGGCGCAATACGGAAGCGACCTTGTAAGCACAATAGACCCAACAACCTGAAAGGATAGACCATGACAATGAAGCGCAATCTTCTGCTCGCGACGGCCTTTGTTCTGACCGCACATATGGCCCAAGCGTTGACTGCCAACGAGTTGGCAACAAGATACCAATCGGAAGGGTACACCAATATTTCGGTTCGCTCGGGCCTAACGCAGATCAAAATTGAAGCGTACAAAGATGGCCAAAAGGTCGAGGTCATTTATGACGCGGCCACCGGAACGATTTTGAAGCAGGAAAGCCGCGCCGTCGGCACGATAGCAAACCCTGATGAAGGCCCGCGCGTCCGCGTGGTCAATCGTGATTTTGTGCGCGCTGACGACGACGACAGTGATGATGACAGCGATGATGACAGCGACGACGACAGTGATGACGACAGTGATGATGACAGCGATGACGACAGCGATGATGACAGCGATGATGACAGCGATGATGACAGTGATGACGAAGACGAAGACGAAGACGAAGATGATGATGAGGATGATGACGCTGAAGATGACGACGAAGACGGCGACGACGACTGATCTTTTCTAATCGACCCGCGAACAGACCCGTGGCCCTTGCCACTGGGTCTGTTTTGCTAAAATGTGCGAACCAGCACCTGTCCCAGAGGGCAAGTATGAAAAACGCTTTTGTAGCCATAGTTGCGTTGGGCCTAGCTTGGCAGGCCACGCCTTTGTATGCACAAAATTACGAGAAGGCGATTTTGGCGCAGTTGCGTCAAGACGGTTACGAACAGATTGTGGTCACCACCACCCTACTTGGCCGCATTCGGATTGTTGCAGACAGCGCACAGGGCCAGCGCGAAATCGTGCTAAACCCACGCACGGGCGAGGTTTTACGCGATGTTTTGTTATTGGCCAACCTAGCCGATGATGGCGTATCCAGTGGCGGCAGTTCTGGAAAATCGAAGGGTTCTGGCAGCAGGTCGTCTGGTTCTGGCGGATCGGGGTCATCGGGCGGCGATGACGATGACGACGATAATGATCGCAGCGATGACGATGACGACGATGACGACGATGACGACAATGACGATGACGACGATGACGATGACGACGATGACGGCGGCAAAGGACGCGGTCGCGGGGGGGATGATGACTGACTTACCTTTTCATCGGGTGTGATGTGCGCAAACCGATTTTCATCGCGTCAATTTTGATTGTTCAGACCCTTTGCGCGCTGTTCTTTGTGTCCGATATTTTATCGGCATTCTTTGGATTTTCTACAACGCCCTTGCCTTGGGAATTGCGCGAAGTAATGGAGATTTTTGCCGCCTTTGGTTTGGTTGTTGGGGTGGTTTTGGGCGCGGTTTTGCTGCGTCTTGCGACTGCCGATCGCCGCCGCGCCGAAGTGCAACTGCGCCGCGCCTCAAGCGCGTTTATGCAGTTATTGGCCGAACGTATGGCTGAATGGAGCCTAACCCCAGCAGAACGGGACGTGGCGCTATTTGCGATAAAGGGCATGTCGACAGCCGAAATCGCCGCGCTACGTTCCACATCAGAAGGTACTATCAAGGCGCAAACGAACGCGATTTATCGCAAAGCAGGCGTTACGGGCCGCGCGCAGTTGATCTCGTTGTTTATCGAAGATCTGATTGACAAAGATTCCTTCGCTGAATCTGGTTTGCCCCGTCCATCGGGTCAGGGCGCCGCCGCGTAAAGCTGCAATATTTCAAGCGGCACCACGGCCAAAGTGGCGATATGGGTTGCCGCCAAATTAACCTGAGGGGCCGCGCCTTCCTCATGTGCTTGCAAAAATCGTGCAGCGCACAGGCACCACCGATCCCCGGCCTTTAGCCCTGCAAAGCCATATTCGGGACGCGGGGTAGACAGATCGTTGCCTAGGTATTTCGACAGGGCCAAAAACTCGTCCGTCATTATAGCGCAGACCGAATGCAGCCCGCCGTCCATTTGGCCAGTATTACAGCACCCATCGCGAAAATAGCCCGTCATTGGCGCAGTGGAACAGGTTTCCAAAGGCTGGCCCAGCACGTTGGTTGAGGGAAACATGGCATCAGAAATTGGCATCAAAACACCCCTGCAAACCGCGCGGGCAGGCGGTAAAGTTCCTTAGTGCGCCCGCCGCCCCAGAAGGCAACTTTGCCATCGTGCAGCAGCTGTTGGCCATCGATCATTTTGGCGCGAAATTCGGGCAGGGCGATGTCTTCGCGCAGGGGCACGCCGCTGGCCAGCGCCTTGAAGTTTTCCAAATCTTTCCCCCAAGCATGGCCCACATCTTTTGGGTCTTTCTCGCCCGTCATGATATCGCGCATTTCGCGCCGCCCAGCAAGGCGCGCGCAGGTGATGTCATAATCGAAAAAGCGCAGGTGAATCAGGTACAAATGCGGGTCAAGAACGCGGGGCAGGTGATTGTTGGCGTGCCCGCCAATGGTAAAGGCCACATCGCGGCGCATCACGCAGGGTTTGGCGTAATTGGCATTGGCGCGAAACACGCGGCGGCGCGATAGAATGGTGGCATCGTCGGTGATGGGATCAGTTTCCACTTCGGGGTTATGGATAAGCTCTATCGCAAAGGGGCACAGCGATTTGGGCACATCACGCCCTTCATACCTTTGCATGTAGGTCACCAGATCGGGGGCGGTGTCGGGGTCGACAATCACCACTTCGTCCACATCGCCCACGAACAGCCAGTTGTAATAGCGCAGCATCCCATTGGCGAATTGCGAGATGAACGCCCAGCGGCGGCGGTCTAGGCGGAACATCGTGGGGTCGCGCGGCAGGGTGATGATATTGCACCCCTCGCCAATGCGGGCGTGTTCGGGATCGCCCCCGTGTGAGAGGATATAAAGGTGCTGGCGTCCAAACTGCGCGCCGTAATGGCGCACCCAGCGTTCCAGAAAAAAGTAGTCCTGATAGGCCATAGTGATGGCCCCGCAGGGAACTTTGGTAGGGTCCATGATGCCGCGATCTGCCATGCTGCCCTTTTAGCGCGAAGAGAAGAAGCCTTGCAACATCGCCGAGAACTGCGCGTTGTCATATGTGCGCGGGGTTACGTGAAAGCGCACCATGCGCCCGCGCGTCTCGGCTATGGGAAACCACTGCTCGGCCATGGAATACAGCGAATTTTCGCGGCCAACGTAATCGTCCCACAGCACCGTCACGGGGCGGCGTGTAGACAAGATGGTGGCCAAGAAGCAGCCTAAGCGAAAGCGCCCATCAATCAGCACAAGATCAGGGTCGAACCGCGCGGCGTCTTGCCAAAACCCCATCGGATAGGCCCAATACCGCCGCCAGTCATTATGGTTGGCGGGCATACCCCATTCGCGGGTTTTGCCGATATTGGCGTGGCGAATGTCGATCGTATTGCGCATCACGCCTGCGCGGGTCAGTGTATCAATCAGATCAGCGGCCCATTTTGCATCGCTTTCAATCGACACAATCGGTGCGCGTGAATGGCAGGCAGCATAGGCGGTTGACCCGCCCGATCCATATTCCAAGATTGCCTTTGCGCCGCGATACT
>CAXNJD010000021.1:0-9397 GCA_964202545.1 Cypionkella sp. | reverse complement strand
AGGGTTTTGGCTCGCTGGGCCTGATGACATCGGTTCTGATGACCCCCGATGGCAAGATTGTCGAGGCAGAGGCCGCGCATGGCACTGTCACGCGCCACTACCGCGAACATCAAAAGGGCAAGGCCACGTCAACCAATTCGGTGGCATCTATCTTTGCTTGGACGGGCGGGCTGAAACATCGCGCCAAACTTGACAGCAACGAGCAACTGATGCGCTTTGCCACCACGCTGGAAAAGGTAACTGTCGATGCTGTCGAAGATGGCTGGATGACAAAAGATTTGGCCCTGCTGGTTGGCCCCGATCAAAAATGGCTGACCACCATGGGCTATTTGGAAAAGGTCGATGAATATCTGAATAAGGCACTTAAGGGCTAAGGTTGCAGGGGGGCTTCCGCCCCCCTCGCTTCGCTCCCCCCGAGGATATTTGGGAAAAAGAGAAGCGCAAATTTAGCTTTAATTGTTGCTTCTCTTTTTCACAAATATCCCACGGGGGTAGGCCTGCGAGCTTGCTCGCAGGCTAGGGGGTGTGAAACCCCCGCTACGACGTTTGTGAAAGGTACCGTAGTTGACCGAAACGCCCAAACACAGCGCCCTAGACGATGCCCAAGGCCTAATCTACGGCGCAAGCATGGCGGCCTTTGGTGTTGTGATCCTGTCACATTTGGGGCTGATTACGGGGCAGACGGCGGGGCTGGCGCTGCTGATTTCTTATGCCACGGGCTGGGGATTTGGCCCTGTGTTCTTTGCCTTGAACATACCGTTCTATTGGCTGGGCTACAGGCGCATGGGGGCAGCATTTGTGGCCAAGACCTTTATCGCGGTGGCGATGGTGTCTGCCCTGTCGGTTATTTTACCGCCCTTTATCCGCTTTGACACGCTGAACCCCGCCATTGGCGCGGTGCTGTTTGGCTTTGCCACGGGGTCAGCGCTGCTGGCGCTGTTTCGCCACGGGGCAAGCCTTGGCGGTATTGGCATTGTCGCGCTGTGGCTGCAGGACAAAACAAGCTTTCGCGCAGGCTACACGCAAATTCTGGTGGATGCGGGTATTTTTGCCGCCGCTTTGTTCATTTTGCCCCTGCCGCTTGTCGCCTATTCCGCGCTGGGGGCATTGGTTGTGAATATGGTGATTGCGCTGAACCATTCGCGCGATCGCCATATCGCGCGCTAGCGTTACTTGCGAATGGGGGGCTGGCAATTCGCCCCGCGCCCGTGTAAGGCGCTCGCAACCGCAGAAACTGGAAAAGAGAACGCCCGATGGAGCTTCGCAACATCGCCATTATCGCACACGTCGACCATGGCAAAACCACCCTCGTCGATGAACTGCTGAAACAATCGGGGTCTTTCCGCGAAAATCAGGCCGTTTCTGAACGCGCTATGGACAGCAACGATATCGAGCGCGAGCGCGGCATCACCATTTTGGCCAAATGTACATCGCTGGAATGGGACGGCCTGCGCATTAATATTGTCGATACGCCCGGCCACGCCGACTTTGGCGGCGAGGTGGAGCGGATCTTGTCGATGGTCGATGGCGTTGTGCTACTAGTCGACGCCGCTGAAGGGCCGATGCCGCAGACCAAGTTTGTGACATCCAAGGCGCTGGCGCTGGGTCTGCGCCCGATTGTGGTGCTTAATAAGGTTGATAAACCCGATGCCGAACCCGCCCGCGCGCTGAACGAAGTATTTGATCTGTTTGCCAATTTGGGCGCGACAGACGAGCAGCTTGATTTCCCGCATTTGTATGCTTCGGGCCGTTCTGGCTGGGCGGATGCGGAACTGGACGGGCCACGCAAAGACCTACGCGCGCTGTATGATCTGGTCATCAAGCATGTGCCAGAGCCTGCCCAAGTGGCGCGGCGCAGCGAGCCGTTTCAGATGCTGGCCACCACCCTATCGGCCGACCCGTTCATTGGCCGTATTCTGACGGGCCGCGTCGAATCGGGCACGCTGAAGGCAGGCGAGACAATCAAAGCTCTGTCGCGCGACGGTGAAAAAATTGAACAAGTCCGCGTATCAAAGGTTTTGGCCTATCGAGGGTTGGTGCAAACCCCCATTGATGCGGCTGAGGCGGGCGATATCGTTACCCTTGCAGGCATGACAAAGGCCACTGTGGCCGATACGCTGTGCGCGCTGGAACTGGACGTACCCCTACCCGCACAACCCATCGATCCGCCAACTATTTCGGTGACCTTCGGCATCAACGATTCTCCGCTGGCTGGCAAAGAGGGCACTAAAGTGCAAAGCCGCGTGATCCGCGAGCGTTTGATGCGCGAGGCAGAGGTGAACGTGGCGATCAAAGTCACCGACACCCCCGGCGGCGATGCTTTTGACGTGGCAGGGCGCGGCGAATTGCAGATGGGCGTTTTGATTGAAAACATGCGCCGCGAAGGGTTCGAATTGTCGATTTCGCGGCCGCGCGTTTTGTTCCAAGAAATTGACGGCGTGCGACACGAGCCTGTGGAAGAAGTCACCATCGATGTGGATGATGATTACACTGGCCCCGTGATTGAAAAAATAACTGGCCCCCGCAAGGGTGAATTGGTGGAAATGAAACCCGCAGGGGCGGGCAAGACGCGGATTATTGCGCATGTTCCCTCGCGCGGGCTGATCGGCTATCACGGCCAATTCATGACCGACACGCGCGGCACAGGCGTTTTGAACCGCGTGTTCCACGGCTGGACACCGCATAAAGGCGCGATCGAAGGGCGCCGTCAGGGCGTGCTAATTTCGATGGAAACGGGCCAATCGGTGGCCTATGCGATGTGGAAGCTGGAAGATCGCGGCCATTTCTTTATTGGCGTGCAGGAAAATGTCTATACGGGCATGATCATTGGCGAGCATTCGCGCGACAATGATCTGGAAGTAAACCCGCTGAAGGGCAAGCAGCTGACCAACGTGCGCGCATCGGGCACAGACGAGGCCGTGCGCCTGACCACGCCTGTTAAACTGTCGCTGGAACAGTGCATTTCGTACATTGACGACGACGAACTTGTTGAAGTTACGCCAAAATCGGTGCGGATGCGCAAGCGTTGGCTTGACCCGAATGACCGCAAGCGCAACACGCGCAAAGGCGATTAACCACAAAAAAACCATCCGAAAGGCTGGTTTTTTCATGACAGTTGTTCGGTTTTGGTAAGGGTTTATTCGCCAACTTCCTCAACAACCATCAAATCGCGCATGCTAGCGCCTTTTGCATGGGCAAGGGCTGCTTGATAATCTGGCGAATTGTAGCAATCCACCGCCGCTTGCAAGGACGGAAACCGCGCAACAACATTGCGGGGGCGGTCGCGCCCCTCTAGCTGCACATATTTCCCCCCGCGCGCCAGAAACACACCGCCATGCGCGGCGATGGCCACCGTCGCGCCTTTTGCGTAATCGGCGTAAGCTTCGGGGTTAGAAACTTCGACATGGGCAATCCAAAGAGCTGTTGGCATAAGTTATCCTTTCATCGCTGCGCGCACGGCGGCAAGGGCGGCATCGACCAGCGAAAAATCATTGCCGCCTGCCTGCGCCATATCGGGGCGGCCCCCGCCGCCTTTGCCGCCCAAGGCTTCGGCAGCGGCTTTCACCAGCATTACGGCTGAAATCTTATCGGTTAAATCCGTCGTCACCCCTGCGGCTACGGCAGGTTTGCCGCCTGTATCGGCGATCAGCACCACCGCGCCCGACCCGATCTGCGCCTTGTACTGATCAATCAGCGCGGGCAAGTCTTTGCCCGAAACGCCCGATAGGGTTTGCGCGATAAGTTTGATGCCGTTAATCACTTCCGCTTCGGCCGCGCCCTTGGCCCCGCCGCCCGCACTCGTTGCCATCGCCAAATCGCGGCGCAGTTGTGCGACCTCGTTTGCCAGCGCGCGGCGCTCGTCCGCAAGGGCCGTCACCCTCGCCAGTACATCGCCCGCGTGGGTTTTCAGCAGGTTTGCGACATCCGAAAGCCGCTTATCTTGATCCCGCAGATAATCCAGCGCAATTTGCCCTGTCAGCGCCTCGATCCTACGCACACCAGCGCTGGATGCAGAATCGGACAAAAGTACGAATGCACCAATATCACCTGTGCGGGCCACATGCGTGCCGCCGCACAACTCCAGCGAATAGGTCGCTTTATCCGCGCCTTTGTTTGAACCGTCCAACCTGCCCATAGACACAACGCGCACTTCCTCGCCGTATTTCTCGCCAAACAGGGCCTGCGCGCCAAGGGCGCGGGCATCGTCAGGGGTCATAATGCGGGTTTCCACGGCGGTGTTTTGGCGGATAAAGGCGTTTACTTCGCCCTCGACACCGCGCAGATCACCGTCGGACAACCCAGCGGAGTGCGAAAAATCGAACCGCAGGCGGCCATCGGCATTAAGACTTCCCTTTTGCGCAACATGATCGCCCAAAGCGCGGCGCAACGCCTCGTGCAGAAGGTGCGTGGCCGAATGGGCGGCGCGGATGGCGCTGCGGCGGGTGTGATCGACGGTTAGTTTTGCGCCTTGTGCAGGGGCAATCACCCCATCCACCACGCGGGCGATATGTTGGAACACGCCTTGGGCCTTGCGCGTGTCGGTAATCTCGGCGCGGCCTGTCGCGGTTTGGAGCGTTCCAATATCGCCCACTTGGCCCCCACTTTCGCCGTAAAATGGGGTTTGGTTGACAGTGATAACAACCTCATCGCCCAGTTTTGCCTCGGCGATTTTTGCGCCGTCTTTCACAAGGGCCACGATCTGGCCCTCGGCCTCTTCCAGCTCATAGCCCAAAAACTCGGTCGGCCCCGCCTCTTGCGCCAGTTCGAACCAAATCGCAGCATCGGATGCCCCGCCAGCACCCGACCAAGACGCGCGCGCCTTGGCGCGCTGTTCATCCATCGCGGACTCAAACCCTGCGGTATCCACCCCGCGCCCCTGCTCGCGCAGCGCGTCTTGGGTCAAATCCAGAGGAAATCCGTAGGTGTCATACAGTTTAAACGCGGCGGCGCCTGGCAAATCGGCCCCTTCGGGAATGCGGGCCAATTCATCATCCAGCAGGCGCAGGCCACGGTCTAGCGTGGTGCGGAAACGGGTTTCTTCCAGCCGCAGGGTCTCTTCGATCATGCCTTGCGCGCGGGTCAGTTCGGGATAGGCCACGCCCATTTGGGCCACAAGCGCGGGCACAAGGCGGTGCATCACAGGGTCGGCCGCCCCCAGCATATGTGCATGGCGCATGGCGCGGCGCATGATGCGGCGCAGCACATATCCGCGCCCCTCGTTCGATGGGGTGACGCCATCGGCGATCAAAAATGACGTGCTGCGCAGATGGTCGGCAATCACGCGGTGGTGGGTTTTGCCCCCGCCGTCAGGGTCTGAATTGGTGACATGAGCAGAGGCCTCGATCAACGCGCGCATCAGATCGGTGTCGTAATTGTCATGCTTGCCTTGCAAAAGCGCGCCAATCCGCTCTAGCCCCATGCCCGTGTCGATGCTTTGCATATCCAACGGCTTTAGCGTGCCATCGGCGAACTGTTCGTTCTGCATAAAGACGTTGTTCCATATCTCGATATAGCGGTCGCCATCTTCCTGATCGCTGCCGGGCGGGCCGCCCCAGATTTTATCGCCGTGATCGTAGAAAATTTCCGTGCAAGGCCCGCACGGTCCCGTTGGCCCCATGCGCCAAAAGTTATCGTCAGACGCGATGCGGATAATGCGATCTTCAGGCAGACCTGCGATTTTTCTCCACAGGTTCGCGGCCTCGTCATCGGTGTGATAGACGGTGACGGTCAGTTTGGCGGGCGAAAGGGCGAAATCGCGGGTCAACAATTCCCACGCAAAGGAAATTGCCTGTTCCTTGAAATAATCGCCAAAGCTGAAATTGCCCAGCATTTCAAAAAACGTATGATGGCGTGCGGTGTAGCCGACATTGTCCAGGTCGTTATGCTTGCCGCCCGCACGCACGCATTTTTGGGCTGTGGTGGCGCGTTTATAGGGGCGGGTTTCCACGCCTGTGAAACAGTTTTTGAACTGTACCATGCCCGAATTTGTAAACATCAAAGTTGGATCATTGCGCGGCACCAGCGGGCTGCTGTCGACGCGCGCATGGCTATTGCGTTCAAAGAAATTCAAATAGGTCGAGCGGATATCGTTCAGCGAGGCCATGGGCTACTCCAGCAAAAAATCTGTGCCAAAAATCTGTCGCAAGGTTTAGCGGCGCAAGGGGGGGCTGTCCACGGCCCAGCCCAAATTTTCCAACAAAAAAGGGCCAGATCCCTGCGGATCTGGCCCGAAATTCCCGATGTTTTCGATCAATCGTCCAAAATCGCAGGGTCTTCAGGCGCAACGGCAAAATCCAGCCCATTGGCGCCGCGAATTCTGTCTTCGATGTCTTGGGCCACGGCGGGGTTCTGTTTCAAAAATGACTTCGCATTTTCGCGCCCCTGCCCAATCCGTTCATCCTTATAGGAATACCAGCTGCCCGATTTTTCAACCACGCCCGCCTTCACGCCGATATCAACCAGTTCCCCCACTTTGGAAATGCCCTGACCATACATGATGTCAAATTCAACTTCGCGGAAGGGGGGCGATACTTTGTTTTTCACCACTTTGACGCGGGTCGAATTGCCGATCACTTCGTCGCGGTCCTTGATCGCGCCGATCCGGCGGATGTCCAGGCGCACCGAGGCGTAAAATTTAAGCGCGTTGCCGCCCGTGGTGGTTTCGGGGCTGCCAAACATCACGCCGATCTTCATGCGGATTTGGTTGATGAAAATCACCATCGTATTGCTGCGGCCAATTGATGCCGTCAGCTTGCGCATGGCTTGGCTCATCAGACGCGCCTGCGACCCCATCTGCATATCGCCCATGTCGCCTTCGATTTCCGATTTGGGCACCAAGGCCGCCACCGAATCGATCACAATTACATTGACCGCGCCCGAGCGTACCAGCGTATCGACAATTTCCAGCGCCTGCTCGCCCGTATCGGGTTGGCTGATCAGCAGCTCGTCCAGATTAACGCCCAGCTTTTTGGCATATTGCGGGTCTAGCGCGTGTTCAGCATCCACAAAGGCGCAAACCCCGCCTTTCTTCTGCGCTTCGGCCACGACATGCAGCGTCAGCGTGGTTTTGCCCGACGATTCTGGCCCGTAAATTTCGATAATCCGCCCTTGCGGCAGACCGCCAATTCCCAGCGCAATGTCCAAGCCTAAGCTGCCTGTCGATGTCGCCTCGATATCCATGACAGGGTTATCGGCCCCCAGCTTCATGATCGAGCCTTTGCCAAACTGCCGCTCAATCTGCGCCAGCGCCGATTCCAGCGCCTTTTGCTTTTCAGGGTTGCCCTTATCCATGCCGTGTTTTCCCGTAAATTCCAAAAGATTAGCAACTGCCATCATGTTTCCCTTTTGACAAGGCCGCAAGGGCACTCCCCTGCCGCGTTCTGCGCCGATGTTCCGCCTTTGTTTCCTTCTTATGTCCGATTTTGGAATACAAAACAAGAACATTTTACGAAAATTAGTAGAATCACCTTGGCGCAGGTCTGGTTAATTTTTTCTGAACAGATTGGCGTCCGATCGCGGGTTTGGGCAAATATATTGTAAATTGTCAAAAAATTTTCAGCTATCTGCGGGCGGTTGCAGCTTTTCCTGCACGGCAAGGGTCAGTTCAGCCAGTGAAAAGGGTTTGGGCAGGAAAGTGGCATTGTTTATGCGGGCCTGATGCTCGCTCATCACATCTTCGGCATAGCCCGAGACAAAGATCACGGGCACGTCGGGCAAGGTTTCTTGCGCCTCGCGCACCCAAGTTGGCCCATCGATCCCAGGCATGATGACATCGGATATGAATAAATCCACCTGCACCCCGCCCGTGCGCAGCACCTCCAGCGCCTGCTCGCCCGTTTCGGCCTCTAGCACAGTATAGCCGCGCAGGCGCAGGGCGCGGGCGGCAAAGGCGCGCACAGGGGCCTCATCTTCCACCAGCAGCACCACGCCTTCTCCTTGGCGCAGGGCGGCGGGTTTGGGGGCTGGGGCGGCTATCTCGCCCGCAGGGCGGTTATGAATGGGGAAATACAGGGTAAAGGTGGTGCCCTGCCCCAGCGCGCTGTCAACAAAAATAAACCCGCCCGATTGTTTGACAATGCCATATGCCGTGGAGAGGCCCAGCCCCGTCCCCTCGCCCGCGCGTTTGGTGGTAAAGAACGGCTCGAATATTTTTCCTTGAATCTCTTCGGCCATGCCCGTGCCGGTATCGGCGACGGTGATTTTGGCATAGTCACCTTGCGGCACATTGACGCGATTGCGGGCCAGATCGGCGTTCAGATGCACCGCCTCGGTCGTCAGCGTAATCGTGCCGCCCATTGGCATGGCATCGCGGGCATTGACCACAAGGTTCATAATCACCTGTTCCAGCTGCCGCTTATCGGCGCGGATATGGCCAATGCCACTGCCATGTTGCAAGGCAAGACGCAGTTTTTCACCCATCAGGCGGTTCAGCAAATGTGTCAGATCGGAAAACACATCCTGCAAATCCAGATATTCGGGTTGCAGATTTTGCTTGCGCGAAAAAGCCAAAAGCTGAGAAACCAGCGCCGCCGCACGGTTGGCGTTTTGTCGGATTTGCATCAGGTCGGGGGTACTGGGATCGTCCCCAGTGTGGCGCAGCAGCAAAAGGTCAGTATTGCCCGAAATCGCAGTTAGAAGATTGTTAAAATCATGCGCCACACCCCCGGCAAGCTGGCCAATGGCCTGCATCTTTTGGCTTTGCACAAACTGCGCCTCTAGGGTTTTGATGGCATTGCCGTCTTGGATGGCTGCCAGCACAGCGGGGCGGGCGTTTTCCACCATGCGGCGCAGCGATACTTGCACAAAATTGTTCTTTTCTGATGCTCCATTCAGGCGCAGAAATTGCGTATCTTGCGGCAGACGACCTTCGGCCACATCTGACAGCCAATCAGACACGGGGCGGCCTAAAAAATCGAACATTTCATGCACATAAGCACCGCTGCGATAGCTGGGGCCCAAAATGTCGCGCGCAGCGTGGTTTGCGGCCTGCAACGCGCCATCGGGGGCAAAAATGGCCAAGGGCACGGGGATAATTTCAAAATCGGTGCGCAGGCTGGCGGGGCTTTGGGCTGCTGGCAGGGGGGCAAGGTAAATTTCGCGCCGCTCGCCGCCAGAGGGTAGTTCAACCAGCATCGCCGAAACGGGGCCACTTTCAGCGGCCAAAACCAGTTCTTCGCCGCTGCGCCAGCCTTCGGGCGCGGAAAGATCGTTTAGATGTTTGGGCCGTTTGCCCAGCAGTTTGCGCAAGGCTTGGTTGGAATACAGCACAACCCCTGCCTTATTTGCTGTCAACATTGGCAAAGACAGCGTATCGGCCCCTGCCCCCCCCCCACTGTGGGGGCAAAGCTGTCTATCCGCCACAGCGTTAGATCACTGCCAGTTTGGGCGTAGAGTATGA
>CAXNJD010000020.1:0-9667 GCA_964202545.1 Cypionkella sp. | reverse complement strand
AGCGGGGTGAACTTGACGGCAGTGCTGATCGGGCTTTTGGCGGTCAGCGAGATCTTCCGCTCGTTCCGCCAAACCTTCAACTTCTCGGTACAGGAAACCAATGGCACCAGCACCTACAGCTTTCCAACTGGGCGCGAGATCCGCGGAATGTTGCCCGCCGCAATGACGGGGACGGTGGTTGGTACATTAGTCGGCGCAATTCCGGGGGCTGGGGCCACGCCTGCGGCGCTGATCTCTTATCAAGCGGCACAGCTTGTGTCCAAAACGCCCGAACAGTTCGGTAAAGGCTCTATAGAAGGGATCGCTGCGAATGAGGCAGCCCAAAATGCGTCAAATTCGGGCGAGTTGATACCGACCCTTGGGCTGGGGGTGCCGGGGTCCAGCTCGATGGTACTGTTGCTAAGCGCCTTGACTGTGCAGGGCTTTGTACCAGGGCCGCTGATGGTTAGCAAATCGCCAGATCTGCTGTATGCCGCAATTGCAGGGATGCTGGCGGCGACCGTTATTCTTGCGGCCACAGGCTGGTTCATGTCCTCGCTCATGCTTAAAGTGGTGTCGGTCAACCGCTCTGCCGTGATGGTGCTGTCGCTGGCTACTGTTATTCTTGGGGTGTTCTCGCTCAACACACGGATTATCGACGTGGCGGTGATGCTGGCGGCGGGCGGGGTCGGGTATTTGATGCTGCGGTATGGCTATTCTACCGCAGCTGCGGCGCTGGCCTGCGTGCTGGGCGGCGAGTTAGAGCGAAGCCTGCGGCTGGGCCTGAACCTGTCAGACGGCGACCCGCTGACCTTTGTGTCTCGGCCCATCACCGCAACGATCCTTCTAGTGACCTTGGCCCTTGTGGCCTTTGGCGTGCAGCGGCACCGCAAAATGCGGCGCAGGCTGGCCCAGACCGAGGCCGCATAGACACAGACCGCATAGAACCAAACGAGGACACCCGCCGAATGACCGCCATTCTTAGCCCCGACGGCCCACACCCTGTTGTCGACATGCACGCCCATTTCGTGCCCGACGACATCGTGGCCGCCGCCCTTCGCGGCGACCCATGGCACGGCATCACCTTTGGCAAGACAGCAAGCGGCGGGGTTTTCTCTGCGGCCGCTGGGCAGCAGATGGCGCTGCCATGGAAACTGCCCCTTGAGACACCAGCAGGCCGAGCCGAAACGATGACCGCCATCGGGGTCGACGCACAGGTGGTCACTCTCAGCCCAACGATGCATTGGTATCCCGCCGATCCTGCCACCGCGCCCGACTTTGCCCGTGCTGCAAATGACGCGCTGGTGGCATTTGTGGCGCAAAAGCCTGACAGATTCATCGGCCTTGGCTATCTGCCGCTGCAAGACCCAAAAGCCGCCATTCTTGAACTAGAGCGCTGCATGGGCCCCCTTGGCCTGCCTGGGGTGATGGTGGGAACCAACATCAACGGGCAAGATTGGGACAGCCCAGCGCTGTTCCCTGTTCTGGAGGCGGCCAGCGACCTTGGGGCCTTTGTGTTCTTTCACCCTGCACGGGGCCGCGCCGATAACTGGATGCCGAACTATCACCTGCGCAACCTGATCGGCAATCCGCTAGAGACGACGGCAACCATCGCCGCCCTGATATTTGGCGGTGTACTTGAACGGTTGCCGCATTTGCGCACATGCTTTGCCCATGGCGGCGGCTATAGCTGCTTTGCCGTGGGCCGCTGGGATCACGGCTGGCAGGTTCGCAAAGAGGCAAGCGCACAGATCGCGAAACTTCCCTCGGACTATCTGTCGACGCTTTATTTCGACTCGCTGACGCACAGCGACAAGGCGCTACGGGCGCTAATCGATCAGGTAGGCATCGGCCGCGTTCTTTTGGGCAGCGACTATCCTGCCGACATGGCCGCCCCAGATCCAGTCGGCGCGGTGGTGCAAAGTCCGCTGATCACGCCAGGTGAACGGCGCATGATCCTGACCGAAAACATCCGCCATGCAATCGGGCCAGCCCATCTGAAAGGGCTGTCGTGCACCTGCGGACAGCAGCATTGAAAGGACATTCTGCCATGAAACAGATTGGCATTGCGGTTATTGGATCGGGGCGCATCGGCACCCTACGCGCCGAAATGGCCAGACGTCACCCAGCCGTGCGGTTTTTGGCCGTGGCCGATATCGACCTTGACCGCGCGCAAGCCCTTGGAAGCCGTGTGGGCGCGGATTTGGTCAGCACCGATGCTGACGCGCTGATCGCCCACCCCGAGGTAGACGCAGTCTTTGTCTCGACCCCCGAATTCGCCCATGTGGCCCCAGTGATAGCAGCCCTTGAGGCTGGCAAGCCAGTTCTGGTGGAAAAGCCGATTGCCATGTCACTCGAGGATGCCGACCGTATCATTGCAGTCCTGACAGATCGGAACGGCGACTTGCGTGTCGGCTACAGCCGCCGTTTTAAAGAGTGCTTTCTGCGGTCCAAAGAACAGATGCTGCACCGCCGCCTTGGCGAGGTCAGCGGCGGGCTGGCAAGGGTCTATAATTCTCGTGCGCAGGCGTTCTCGATCCTTAAACGCGATCCCCACGCCACGCCCGTGGTAGATGTGCTGACTTATTACGTCGATTTGATGAACTGGTTTCTAGATGATCTGCGCCCAGTCGAAGTGATAGCGCGCGGGGCCAAGGGAATTTTCCGCGACGCAGGCTTTGGTGCCGACGACGTGACTTGGGCCATCGTGACCATGTCGAACGGGGCAGTCATCAACTATGGCGTCAGCTATGCCCTGCCCATGCGCTATCCCACATTGGGACAATCGGACAGGGTCGAATTGTTAGGCCGTGACGGCACCATGATCGTCGATGACGACCATCTCGATCACCTGATTTATTCGGACACTGGCATCCCACATGCCTATGTGCCCGATCACAGTGTAAACATGGCGTTTCTGGGCTCTAACACCGCTGGAGATTGGGCATTGAACGAGTTCTGGGGACCTTTGGCCAACGAAACGCGGGCGTGGCTCGACAGGCTTGTCACAGGCAGGCCTGCCGCACACGCTACGGCGCAAGAGGCGCGGATGACCTTACTGACCACGCTTGCAATGGAGCAATCTGCCCGAACTGGACAAAACATCGCCCTATAGAACGGGTCAGGGATCGCGGGTCTGGGTCTGGATCATGTTCACCTTTGCCTCCGGCAACTCGCAGATACAAGAGATGCTCAGCGAAATCGGGCTGACACACTAGGTTCAGATTTGCTGCACAGAAAGATCAGCTCCTTCAAGACGCGCCCATGCCGCCGCTAGGCATCCGTCGCATCGGCAACCACCATCCGATGGGGCGGTTGAATAACTCCCGCCGAACCGCCACACTTAATCGATCTTTCCAACTCCGATGAACGGACTGTAGGTTAATCTTTTTAATTATCCTTTCAGGTGGCATTCTAGAATTCTGCGTCACACCATTTTTCCTGTAAATTCAGCGCGTTTGCAGTTATTCTGGTGTTGCAGCGATACTTTTTTGGTATCAATTACACACAATTTGCACAGAGGTGTGCAGTGTGTTTAGCGAAATTGCATCTTCGTCTTTCAGGCTTCGCACATGGCAAAGCTTTCCCTGACGAAGGCCACAAAAACCCAATTGCAGCTGCAAAGCTTGATCCGCGTCGTACCGAACGCATCGCACAGCATTTGGAACGTGGCCCGTTCAACTGCCAAGATACTGTTATAGGTGACAAATGGTCCGAAATTCCGCGACCACCTCTGAACAGCGGCGACGAAGAAACTCACCCCCGCTGCAATCACCCTTTTCGCCGATCCATCGGCTTGTTGATTTTCCACGCAAACCCGCAGCTTTTAACTTGATTTATGCCGACATTGCATCAGGTTTTTTGTATGAAAAACATTAATCTTTTCCCGCAAAGCTTTCTTCCCACGCGCGCGGCTGGTCTTGCGATGTTGGCAGATTTTCTGCCCGCAATGGGGCGGCGTTATGCCAACGGGCGCAACTTTGATCACGGCGCGGGCAATCATAAAGCCGTCTCGCAACTGTCCCCCTATATCCGCCATCGCTTGATTACGGAACCTGAAGTGCTGACTGCCGCCTTGCGCGCGCATGGGGCCGAGGGGGCCGAAAAGTTCATCGACGAAGTGATTTGGCGCGGCTATTTCAAAGGCTGGCTGGAACGTCGCCCACAGGTTTGGCACAGCTATGCACAGGGCTTGAACGACGATCTTGCCGCAGCCGATCTAGACCGCCGTTTGCGCCGCGATCTGGCGCGCGCCACCGATGGGCAGACGGGAATAGCGTGTTTTGACGCTTGGGCGCAGGAATTGGTTGAAACAGGGTATTTGCACAATCACGCGCGGATGTGGTTTGCATCAATCTGGATTTTCACGCTGGGCCTTCCGTGGCGGTTGGGGGCAGATTTCTTTTACCGCAATTTGCTTGATGGGGACGCGGCAAGCAACACGCTAGGCTGGCGATGGGCAGCGGGTCTGCATACGCGCGGTAAGCCTTACCCTGCCCGCGCGGATAATATCGCCACCTTCACGGGCGGGCGTTTTACGCCGCGCTCTTCGGATTTGGCCGAAGTAACTGCGGGGCTAGAGCATACCGAGCCTGACGGTTTGCCCCCTGTGCTGGCGCTGCGCAGCCTTATCGCGCCTGCATTGGGCGTACCTTGCGCGCTGCTGATCACAGCCGAAGATGGCTGTTTGCAGGATTTCAATCTGCAGTCTTATGATATCGTTGCTGGGGCAACTTTGGCGGCGTCGCATCTGCGCTCGCCGCTTGCCGTCGCCGATCAGGTCACCGCATTCGAGGCGGGAAGTTTGGCCGATACTGCTGCGCGGGCGGGGTTTAGCGTGGAACCTATTGTTGCTGGCGATCCAAACGCGCTGGCGCAATGGGCGGCAAAGGCGGGGGCGCGGCAGATTGTAACGCCGTATATCACGCGCGGACCGCTGCACGACTTTATGGCTCAGGCCGCCCCAGCGCTGGCGGCGCGCGGCATAACCTTGTGCGAATGGCGGCGGGATTATGACGCCGCTGTGTGGCCACATGCCACGGCGGGCTTTTTCAAAGTGCGCCAGAACATTCCTGATATTTTGGCAAAAACCGTGCCCGATTGGGCGCGCGAATGATTGGGATGGGATTTGCAGCGCCTTTGCCGATTGTCATTATTGGCGCAGGTATGGCGGGCTTGTCGGCTGCATCCGCGCTGGTGCAGGCTGGACAAACCCCCATCATATTTGACAAAGGGCGCGGCGCGGGGGGACGCGTGGCCACCCGCCGCGTTTTGCTGCCAGATGGCACTCCATTGCAGTTCGATCACGGCGCGCAGTTTGCCACAGCCAAAGGCGCGGGATTTGCCGCAGTTCTTGGCGCGCTTCAAACGGCTGGCTTGGCGGCAGAGTGGAACTCGGGTGAGGGACGAAGCCAGATTATCGGCGCACCTGCCATGTCGTCGCTTGCGCGCGGTATTGCCCAAGCCGCTGGGTTGGAAATTGTGCAAAACGCTGCCGTCATATCTGTGCGGCAAGAGGGCGCGCTATGGTGCGTTACCTTTGAAGATGGATCCATTATACACGCCGGCAAGGTTATTCTAACCGTGCCCTCGCCGCAACTTGCTGCGCTGATCGGGCCGGATCACGAGGCGGTGCGCACCGCCGCATCGGTGAACATGCAGCCATGCCTAACGCTTATGGCGGCGGCCCGCGCCTCCGCTTATTTTACAACGCCGCCCTTTATCGCCGCGCGTGATAACGCGCAGGATTTAGCATGGATTGCACAGGATAATAGCAAATCTGGCCGCGCGGGTGATGGCTTGACCACTTGGGTCGCACAAACGAACTTGCGCTTTAGCTTGCAGCACTTGGAAAAATCCAGCGATGAGATACGCGCATTGATGCTGCCTCTGTTGTGCAAGCGCCTTGGTTTGGCTGCGGGCGATATTGTCTTTTCGGCGGCGCATCGTTGGCGCTATGCCCGCGCGGATGTCCCGCTGGGCATACCCTTTTTGCACCCCAAAGTAGGGCTTTATATTGGCGGCGATTGGTGCCTTGGCCCAAGAATAGAGGCGGCATGGGACAGCGGCGCGGCCATTGCGAATGACATGTTGGCCCGTGGATGATAAACTTGCCAGGTGATCCGCACATTGCCCGTCTTATTTCGCTTTTACGGGCAGCCCTGCGGCCGCCGCGCGGGTTTGGGCGCATAGCAGGCGCGCTGGTAGTAGGCGCGGTCTGCCATGTGATCTTTGCGCTGGCTGTCGGCGCAATGATCGCGGCAATGTTTTTTGGAATGCAGCAAAACTTTGGCCGCGCCTCTTGGCCAGTGCTGGCGAATGCGGCGCTGATCGTGCAGTTTCCGCTGGCCCATTCGCTGCTTCTGTCACGCACAGGGCAGAGGGTTTTGGCACGGATTTTTCCCGCCCCGCACGGTCAAACGTTGATCAGTACCACCTATGCCATCATCGCCGCTGCGCAGTTGTTTGCATTGTTTGCGCTGTGGACACCGTCGGGCATCATCTGGTGGCAGGCCGAGGGGGCAGCCTTTTGGGCGCTTTGCACAGCCTATGCGGCCAGTTGGCTGTTGCTGATGAAGGCCAGTTTCGATGCGGGCGTCGAGGTACAATCGGGCGCGCTGGGGTGGCTGTCGATGCTGGCGCGCATTCGCCCCGTCTACCCCCAAATGCCTACACGCGGCCTGTTTGCCATAATCCGCCAGCCCATTTACGTGGCGTTTGCATTGACTTTGTGGACAGTGCCTGTTTGGACGCCAGACCAATTGGTATTGGCGCTGACGCTATCGGCCTATTGCCTGATTGCACCGCGCGCCAAAGAACGCCGCTTTGCCGCCCGCTATGGTGCGGATTTTGACCGCTATCGCGCGGCTGTGCCCTATGCCATCCCGCGCATACGGAGACAAAGATGAAAGTTAGACCATTGGGCAGCGCCGAGACGAGCGAAATCATCGAAATGGCGCTAAGCGATCACACAAGCTTTGCGCAAATTCGCGCGCTTTATGGCCTTGGGCCAGATCAGGTTAAGGCGCTTATGCGTGCAAACCTTGCGCGCGGCAGTTATCGCGCATGGCGCAGGCGCGTGCGTGCCTTTTCTGATCGGCGCGAGGTTTATAAATAACCTAAGTGGCGCAGGCCAACTGCGCGCGCGCCATTTGCATCATTCGTCATAGCCTGTCATCTCTAAATACCCGACACCCGTATGGCTGCCTTGCACGCTTACAGGCCCCTCCCAATAGGGCACGGATGTGCCCATCCATGCGTTGTTATTCAACGCCGACACTGTTACGTCCAAACCTTTGATGGGCAGGTGAACGCGCCATTTTATCGGCACATCCCGCCCCGCCACGCGGTGCGTGGCCAGAGCTTTGGCGGAAAATGCGCCATCTGGCAGCGGCGTTGCTTGACCATCAGGCGCAATCCACGTGGCTGATGTGTAATCGCGCTCGCCGCGCAGCACGAACCCCATCAGCTTTGCGCCACCCTCAAAAGACAACGAAAACCAATCCCAGCCCGTTTGATCTGGTGCAAGGGGCTGGGACGACCACTCGCGGTCAAGCCACGCCTTGCCCGTTACAGCAACATCGCCCGTTGGCAAGCGCAGCGTGCCTGTTATGTCATAAAACGGCTGCGAATAGTAATAGCTTGCCTGCCCAGATGCCGATTTAACCGAATAGCCTGCCTGCCCGTGCAGCACCAGTGGGCCTTGCGCGGTCATTTCCATGTCATAGGCAAAATCTGCGCCCCCCGCCGTCAGGCGCAAAGTGGTCAGATCAGGCCCCGCCATGGCCCACTCATCGATCCACGCCGCGAACGGGGCGGTTGTCACCCCTGCCTGTCCAATACCGCCGCGCGCCAACCGTTCGGCGACGTAATGCGCAGCGGGGGTGGTTACGGCCGCATGGCCCATCCATAGCTGGGGTGATTGCCAGCCCGCCGCCTCATACGGGGCCAACGCGCTGCGAAACAACGTCCATTGCAGACCGTATTGCGTTCCATCTTGCCCTTGCAAATTGGCAGTCAAATACCACCATTCAATGCGATAATCGGGGTGCGCGCCATGATCGCGCGGAAATTGCAAGATTGTGTTCGGTAGGGGCGCGGCAAAACCGTCGTTCGCCATATTGCCCAAGCCTGCAAATCCTTGGGCCTGCGCGCCCAATGGCATGATCAACAGCCATATCGCCGCAGCTTTAACGTTCATGCCGAAATACTCCCAACAACCGCGCGGGTGCCATTCCAGACAATCGCCACGCAGGCCAAGCGGCGGCTAGCGTTCCCGCCAGCAAAGCCAAACCGCCAAGGCGCAGATAATCCATCCAGAACAGATACATCGGCAAGCGCCAGCCAAAGGCCTCGACATTGACCACCGCCAAAAGCGCCCAAGCTAAGGCCAGCCCCAGCGGTAGGCCCAGAATCCCAGTCAGCGCCGCCAGAACGATGGCGCGCACCAAATCGAGCGTGGCAAGCCGCTTGCGTGCAATTCCCAGCGCCCAAACAGGGGCCAGCATCGGCAGGCGCATATCGGCAAGCGTTAGAAGGCTCATCAGCATTGCAAACCCCGCCACCGCCAGCGTCAACACATTTAGCGCGCTTGTGACAGTAAATGTGCGCTCGAACACTTGCAGCGACAGCGCCTTTATTGCGGCTTGGTCGATGATTGCATTGCCGGCAACCCCAGCACCTTCTTGCAATGCCGCGCGCAGCGCGGGGATGTCTTCGGGTGCCACGCGCAGACCAAAGCGCAGCGCAATGGCGTCTGGAAACGCAGCATCGAACACAGTTTTGGCCACAATCACCTGCCCAATTGGATTGCCGTAGTCGCCGTAAATTCCCACAATTGGCAAACTCAAATCGGGCGTGATCGGCAGTGTCTCGCCCAAATTTAGACCCGCACGGCGAAAAAGTTGCTCGTTAATCAATGCACCTTCGCCGCGCGCCACAGCCTGCCAAGCGGTTGGCGTGCCTTTCAGTAAGCGCCAATTGTCGCGATACGTTGCATGGTCAATAACGCCGAAAACCTGCGCAGGTTGCCCTGCAAGCACGCTGTCTGCGGAAACAATCGGCAGCAGTTCCGATGCATACTGGCCCGCCACATTTGCAATGCGCGCGCCTTGGGCGGCGTCCGTGGCCGATACATAAAGTTCAGACGCAAGGCGCTGGTCCAGAAACCCCACAAAGGTCAACCGAAAGGATGAAACCATCGTCGAGACGCCAACATTCGCTGCCATCGCCAGCATTAGCGCCATAAGGGCCAGTGACAGACTGGGTAGTTGTTGGCGCGTGTCGGCCCAAAACCACTGTGCCACAGGGCCGCGCGCGCCCGCGCCGCACAGGCGCAGACCTGATGAAAGTGCAAACGGCAAGGCCAGCGCGCCCCCAATCAACAGCGCGCCCAGCATCGCAAATCCTGCAACCAGCCCGTTCCCCCACATGGCCAGTCCGCCCGCAACCGCCAAAAGCGCCAGCGCCGCAAAAATCATTCCGTTTTTCCGCGCCATGGCAAAGGCTTGGGGCTGGGCACTCGCCAGCAGTGGCAGCGCCGACAGCGCCCTAAACGCCCCCGCCCCCGCAAGAGCCGCCCCGCCCATGGCAATGCCAATACTGGGCAGCCACCACTGGATGCGAAAGGCCAAACTGCTGCCCAACTCTGCGCCATAAAGCCCGCGCAAACTGGCCGCTACATCGGGCA
>CAXNJD010000019.1:0-9701 GCA_964202545.1 Cypionkella sp. | reverse complement strand
TCGTCGTGGGCGGCGGGCATGCGGGAGCTGAAGCTGCTGCCGCTTCCGCGCGTATGGGCAGTCGCACAGCCCTTATCACCCTGCGCCGTGACGCTATTGGCGTTATGTCCTGCAACCCAGCCATTGGCGGCCTCGGCAAAGGCCATCTTGTGCGCGAAATTGACGCCTTTGATGGCATTATGGGCGAGGCGGCTGATCGCGCGGGCATACAGTTTCGCCTGCTAAATCGCCGCAAGGGCCCCGCTGTGCAGGGCCCCCGCACGCAGGCGGATCGCAAACTATATAGGCAGGCTATCCAAGCGTTGCTGGCAGAATGCGAATCACTGACAATCCTTCAGGCGGAAGTGGCCAGCCTAATCCTCGATTCGCGCCGCGTCAGTGGTGTTGTATTGGCCGATGGCAGTCACATTAGCGCAAACGCAGTCATTATCACTGCAGGCACATTTTTGAACGGCATGATCCATGTTGGCGATCAGCACCGCGCGGGTGGCCGCGTGGGCGATGCGCCATCGATTTTGCTTGCCCAGCAATTGGCTGAACTGGATTTGAAGCGCGGTAGGCTGAAAACAGGCACCCCGCCACGCCTTGATGGCCGCACGATCAACTGGTCGATCTTAGACAGTCAGCCAGGCGACGATACGCCGACCATGTTTTCTTTTCTTAATTCTGTGCCGTTCGTTCCACAAATTTCTTGCGGCATCACGCAAACCAACGAACGCACCCATGACATCGTCCGCCAGAATCTTGGCAGATCGGCCATGTATGGCGGCCATATATCGGGCGTTGGCCCGCGCTATTGCCCTTCGATCGAGGATAAGGTGGTTCGGTTTGCCGATAAGGACCACCATCAGTTATTCTTAGAACCGGAAGGCTTAGATGACTCTACTGTGTACCCGAACGGTATTTCCACATCGTTACCTGCAGAAGTGCAGCACGAATATGTTCGCAGCATTCTCGGGCTTGAACAGGTTATCATCACGCAGCCAGGCTATGCCATTGAATACGACTACTTCGATCCGCGCGGTTTAGACCCTTTTTTGCAAGTGAAGTCGATGTCTGGATTGTTCTTCGCGGGGCAGATCAACGGTACAACAGGCTATGAGGAAGCGGCAGCGCAGGGTCTGGTGGCTGGCATAAACGCATCCCTGCAGGCAACGGGGCGAGAGGCCTTAGCCCTTAGCCGGTCTGAAAGCTATATCGGCGTTATGATTGACGACCTAATAACACAGGGCGTGACAGAACCCTATCGCATGTTCACCTCGCGGGCTGAGTATCGATTGGCGCTGCGTGCTGACAATGCCGATCAAAGACTGACAGAAAAGGCCATCGCACTGGGCTGCGTATCTGAAAATCGCATCAACCTTTATCGCAAGAAAGCAGACCTTCTATCGGCAGCGCAGAGCCTTTTGTCCGAAACAGCCTTTTCCCCCCGCGAACTGCAGGCCGCTGGCGTCGAGGTGAGTGCAGACGGTGCGCGCCGCTCTGCCTATGATGTATTGGCCTTCGAAGGCGTCACGCCTGAACATGCAGCGCGGTTGGTTCCAGATTTTGCCAGCTTTGATGACTTGATCCAGGCCCAAACCGCCCGTGATGCGTTATATGTGCAGTACATTCAGCGCCAAGACCGCGATATTCAGCGCCTGCGGGCGGACGAGGCCTTGGTCATTCCTGCAGGTTTTGATTATTCTGGAATCCCTGGCTTGTCGAATGAGCTTACGCAGAAACTAAAGCGCGCCCGGCCCGCAAACATCTTCCAAGCCAGCAAGATAGAAGGCATGACGCCAGCGGCGCTGCTTTTGCTGATCTCGCATGTTCGCAGGCCGTCGCGCCAGCTTATGGCGTGAAGATGGACCCACAGATTCCCAGCTGGCTAAATGTTTCACGTGAAACAATCGAAAAGCTAGATCACTACGCAGCCGAGGTTTTGCGCTGGAATCCTGCCATAAACTTAGTGTCAAAGACGTCGGTGGCGGGTATTTGGCAACGCCACATTCTGGATTCTGCCCAGTTGTTTTCGTTGACCGAATCGTCAGGTAAGTGGGCCGACCTGGGCGCTGGCGGGGGCTTTCCAGGTATCGTTCTGGCAATTATGGGCGCGCCGCAAATGGTTCTGGTCGAATCAGATCAACGAAAAGCAACCTTTCTACGCGAGATTTCGCGCCAGCTTTCCCTTACCGCCACCGTGCTTTCAAAAAGAATCGACGCTGTAGAGCCTCTTGCGGCAGAAACAGTGTCTGCCCGTGCGCTCGCTTCGTTGACAGATTTGCTGGGCCATGTAACACCGCACCTTGCACCTAGCGGACGCGCAATTTTTCCAAAAGGGCGAGGTTTTGAAGAAGAATTGTTGCGTGCTCAAGCTCATTGGGCCTTTGATGCAACGAAAATACCAAGCCGCACAGACCCAGAGGCGGCAATATTGATGATAGAAAATATAAGGCGGCGATAGATATGGCGAATCCTAGGATTATTGCGATAGCAAACCAAAAGGGCGGTGTTGGCAAAACCACCACCGCGATCAACCTTGCCGCGGGTTTGGTGGAAAATGGCGCTCGTGTGCTGTTGATGGATTTGGATCCGCAGGGCAACAGTTCGACAGGGCTTGGCGTTTTGCCAGCTGACCGTGCCTTGACCAGCTATGACGTGCTAACGAATGATGCCAGCGTAGCCGAGGCGATGCAGGCCACCGCAGTGAACGGTTTGTTTGTTTGCCCTGCAAACGCAGACCTTGCATCGGCCGATATTGATCTTGTCACCAATGAAAAGCGTAGCTTTTTGTTGCATAACGCGTTTCACGGCGCAGATATCGCGGCGCTGAACTTAGATTTTATCTTAATTGACTGCCCGCCCTCGCTTAGCTTGCTGACAATCAACGCCTTTGTTGCCTGTCAGTCCGTGCTTGTGCCGCTTCAGGCAGAGTTTTTTGCGCTGGAAGGCCTTTCGCAATTGATGGTCACCATCCGCGAAGTGCGGCAAACAGCCAACCCAACCCTTCGAATTGAAGGCGTTGTGCTGACCATGACCGATTCGCGCAACCGGCTTTCGCAGCAGGTCGAGGCAGACGTGCGCGAAACTTTGGGGGATTTGGTGTTTACCACAGTCATCCCCCGCAACGTCCGCCTGTCAGAAGCGCCGTCTTTCGCGCAATCTGTGCTGGCCTATGACAGCCAGTCCAAAGGCGCCGAGGCCTACCGCGCCTTGGTGACTGAGGTTTTGGCTCGCCATCCGCTAACCCGGTAAGGAGTGACTGTTATGGATAAGAAAAACGATCGGCGCGGTTTGGGTCGCGGCCTGTCGGCGCTGATGGCCGATGTGAATATGGACAATTCCCGCACCGCGCCAGCGGTCGAACGCGCGCCAGACAGCCATTTGCCCATTGAAAAGATTTTTCCTAACCCAAATCAGCCGCGCCGTGTGTTTGAACCGCAGGCGATGGAAGAACTGGCCGAATCGATCCGCCAGAAAGGCGTTATTCAGCCTTTGATCGTGCGCCCATCGGCGGACGGCCGATACGAGATTGTCGCGGGCGAACGGCGCTGGCGTGCAGCGCAGGCTGCCAATCTGCACCAAATTCCCGTTCTGATCCGCGATTTTTCAGATATGGAAATGCTGGAAATCGCCATTATCGAGAATATCCAACGCGCCGATCTGAATGCTATAGACGAGGCGCAGGCGTATAAACAACTGATGGACAAGTTCGGTCATACGCAAGAAAAGATTGCCGAGGGTTTGTCGCGCAGCCGGAGCCATATTGCCAACCTACTGCGTTTGCTAACCCTGCCTGAAGTTGTGCAAGATTTGGTGCGCACTGCACGGCTTTCTGCAGGCCATGCCCGCGCGCTGATCGGCACACCGGATGCCGAGGCCATTGCCATGCAAGTGGTAAAGGACGGCCTTTCCGTGCGCGCTGTTGAAGACATGATGCGCAAAAAGTCAACTGACGGCACCAGTTCAACCTCAGCGCCGCGCCGACCATTGTCAGAAAAAGATGCCGATACTAAGGCGCTAGAGGCGGATTTGGCGGCAAGCACGAAGATGGCTATATCGATTGAACACAACGCAGGTGGCGGCGGTACGGTGGCAATCACCTATAAAACGCTGGATGATCTGGATCGCCTTTGCGCGCTTTTGTCAAAGTCCGAATATACAGCGGATTTAGCCCGCTAATTGGCGAATGATCGAATTCAGCAGGATTTTTCCAGCATCGGTTGGAAAAATCCTGTCACTAACATGGCCTAATAGGCCCAAACTCACCAATTCGCCCACCTGCTGCATATCCAGCGACGTGGGTGATAGCGTGTTGTAGCGGGTCAGTGCCATGCCTTCCGACAGGCGCAGCGACATCATTAGATACTCCAGCGCATGGGATTCGCGGGTCAACGCCTCGCGCGCGCCCTCTCCCTTGCCAGCGGCGACCATTTGCAGCCAAAGTTCGGGTGACTTTGGGCATTCGGTGGCCCAACGCGTGCCGTTCAAGGTTAGCCGCCCGTGCGCTCCTGGCCCGATGCCAATGTAATCGCCGCCCCGCCAATAGATCAGGTTATGCATCGACGGTGCGCCTTCGCGGGCGTGGTTAGAAATTTCATACCCGGCCAGACCCCTTGTAGCGGTTAAATCTTGGGTCAAGGCATACATATCGGCGGATAAATCGTCACTCGGCAGGCCTTTTAGCCCGCCCGCGTGATGCCGTGCGCCAAATGCCGTGCCGTCTTCGATGGTCAGTTGATATAAGGACAGATGATCTACCGCCAAATCTAATGCGCGGGTTAATTCGGTTTGCCAATCGGCAAGGGTTTGGTCTTGCCGTGCATAGATCAGGTCAAAATTCACCCGGTCGAAATGGCTGCGGGCAATGTCAAAGGCGGCCATCGCCTCGGCTGCCGAATGCATCCTCCCCAAACGCCGCAGATCCGCATCGTTCATCGCCTGCATACCCATCGAAACGCGCGTCACGCCTGCCTGCCGATAGGCACCAAAACGGCCCGATTCAATGGATGTTGGATTGGCCTCTAGCGTGATCTCTGGATCGTTCCGCATTGGCCACGCCGCCCGCGCTGCGGCGATGATCTCGGCCACAAGGTCGGGGTTCATCAGCGAAGGCGTTCCGCCGCCGAAAAAGATTGTGTCCAGACGTCGGCCCGCAGTTTCCTCGCGCGCGCGCGCGATTTCGGCCAGATACGCCGATTTCCATCGCGCTTGATCAATATGGGCCGATACATGGCTGTTAAAATCGCAGTAGGGGCATTTGGCGGCGCAAAACGGCCAATGGATGTACAGACCAAAGCCGCCATGCTGCCAATCTGTCACGAAAGACACCCCGCGATCAGCTTGGCAAAGGCTTTGCCGCGATGGCTGATGGCGTTTTTCGCATCTTCGGTCATTTCGGCAAAGGTAAGGTGCTGGCCGTGCGGTTGAAATATCGGGTCATAGCCGTGGCCATTTTGCCCGCGTTTGGGCCAAACAACTTGGCCCGCCATCACGCCTTCAAAGATTTCATCATGCCCGTCGGGCCAAGCCAGAACTAACGTAGAGCGAAACTGTGCAAGGCGCGGGGAGGGGGCGCTTAGTGCTTCAAGTTCGGAATAAACGCGGTCCATCGCTATGTGAAAATCGCGGCCCTGTGCAGTTTCTGCCCAATCCGCCGTGTAAACACCAGGCGCGCCGCCCAAGGCATCCACAGTAATCCCAGAATCATCCGCCAGCGCGGGCAGACCCGTTGCCCTGGCGGCGGCATGTGCCTTGATTCGCGCATTGCCGATAAAGGTGTTTTCGGTTTCTTCGGGTTCCGGCAGGCCCAATACGCCCGCCGAAACTGCGGCAATAGAAAACGGGGCAAGCAGGGCGTTCATTTCCGCCAACTTGCCCGCGTTGTGGGTGGCGACCACCAATTTGCCCCCATCCAATTTCCGCATTTACAGACCCAAAGCGGCCCTTTGTGCCGCAACCAGATCTGCCCCACCCTTTAGCGAAAGGTCGAGCAGCGTGTTTAACTCATCGCGCGAAAAGGTTGCGCCCTCGGCGCTCATTTGAATTTCGATCATCTTACCGCGCCCTGTGGCAATAAAATTGCCGTCGGTGCCTGCAGCCGAATCCTCGGCATAATCCAAATCCAACACGGGTTGGCCTGCGTAGATGCCACAGGAAATTGCCACGACATGATCCAAAATCGGATCAGAGGTGATCATCCCCGCCTTTAGCATTTTGTTTACCGCCAAACGCAGGGCCACCCAACCCCCCGTGATGGACGCGCAGCGCGTACCGCCATCGGCCTGAATGACATCGCAATCTACAACGATCTGCCGTTCGCCCAAGGCCGCCCGATCCACGCCCGCCCGCAGGCTTCGGCCTATAAGTCTTTGAATTTCTTGTGTTCTTCCAGATTGTTTGCCCGCAGCCGCCTCGCGCCGCGTGCGCGAATTGGTGGCGCGCGGCAGCATTCCGTATTCAGCCGTGACCCAGCCCATGCCAGTATTTTTCAGGAAAGGCGGCGCTTTTTCTTCCAAAGTGGCGCTGCACAGCACATGCGTATCGCCCATTTTAATCAGGCAAGAGCCTTCGGCGTGTTTCATCACGTTAATTTCAATCGAAACTGCGCGCATTTGGTCTAAAAGTCGTCCGGATGGCCGCATGGTGTTTCCTTTCATATCGCCGCCAGATATGCCGACCCAAGCCCCTGATGCAAGCAGCATTGACAGATGGCCATATAATCCCCACCTTCAGGCCGCTATGACGCATCCACAAAACACTTTGTCAGACATGAATGACCGCACGCGCGAGGTGTTTCGCCGCGTGGTCGAGGGGTATTTGCAGAACGGCGATCCAGTTGGATCGCGCACTTTGACGCGGGCAATGTCGCAGTCACTATCCGCCGCCACTATCCGCAATGTGATGCAGGATTTGGAGTTTTTGGGCCTGCTGAATTCGCCCCATATCTCTGCGGGGCGGGTGCCAACGGAACTGGGCTTACGGCTGTTTGTCGACGGGCTGTTAGAGGTTGGCGATGTCGGCGCGGACGATCGCCAGAAAATGGAAAGCGCAGTTGAAGGCGACAGCGATATCCCCACGATGCTGGATCATATCAGCGCCACATTGTCGGGTCTGACACGGGGCGCATCGGTTGTGCTCGCCCCAAAACAGGAATCGGTGGTGCGGCAGATCGAGTTTATCTCTCTTGCACCAGAACGTGCCTTGGTCGTGCTGGTGTTTGCCAATGGGCAGGTTGAAAATCGCGTTTTTACTCCGCCCGTTGGCCTGACTGCCAGCGCAATGCGCGAGGCGGCGAACTTTTTGAATGCGCTGGCCGCTGGCCGCACGCTGTCCGAACTGCGCAGCGCGGTAGAACGACAAATTGCCCAAAACCGCCGCGAGATTGACCAGTTGGCGCAGGGCCTTGTCGAAGCAGGGCTTGCGTTGTGGGAAAACTCGGGCGAAGCGAGCGAGAGGTTGATCGTGCGGGGCCGCGCCAATTTAATCGATGATCAAGTTGACAGCGCACAAGACATTGACCGCATCCGCGAGTTGTTCGATGACCTTGAACGCAAACGCGACATTGCTGATTTTCTCTCGCTTACCGAAAAGGGCGAAGGCGTGCGGATTTTTATCGGGTCGGAAAACAAACTATTTTCGCTATCGGGTTCCACTTTGGTCGTTTCCCCCTATATGAACAGCGACAGCAAAATAATTGGCGCTGTCGGGGTAATTGGCCCCACACGGCTGAACTATGGACGGATTGTGCCGATTGTGGATTATACAGCACAGCTTGTAAGCAGGCTTTTATCTGGCCGCTAAACAGGTTAGATGCAGCCCGCTGCGCCAAAGTGAAGAAGGACAATGTCATGAGCACCGATTCGAACGCCCACAACGCGGATATCCCCGAAATGGCCGATATTCCCCTAGAGGTCAGCGAAATAGATACGCTGCGGGCCGAGCGTGACGATATGCGAGATCGTTTTATGCGCGCCTTGGCCGATGCTGAAAACACCCGCAAACGCGCAGAACGTGATCGGCGCGAGGCTGAGGCCTATGGCGCATCGCGCTTGGCGCGCGACTTGCTGCCTGTGTATGATAACTTAAAGCGCGCGTTGTCTACCGTGGCCGATGGCGTTGCCCCCGAAATGGTTGCTGTTTTGGAAGGCGTTGACTTGACGCTGCGCGAACTTACAGCCGTGATGGGCAAGCACGGGCTTACCCCAATCAGCCCAAAAATTGGCGAAATGTTTGACCCCCAGCTGCACGAGGCCATGTTCGAAGCTCCGCTGCCAGGCACCAAAGCGGGCGATATCATTCAAGTCGCGTCCGAAGGCTTTATGCTGCACGACCGCCTGCTGCGCCCCGCGCAGGTTGGGGTTTCGTCCAACACGCAAGGCTAGAATTTAGCCTTTTGGCGGCAACATTCCGTGCAATTCATACAGCAATTGCAGCGCTGCCATAGGTGTCAATTGATCTGGGCTGATATCTCGCAGCTTTGCCTCGACTGGCGATGATTTGGGCGGTGGTGGGGAAGCTGGAGCGCGGAACAATGGCAGATCATCGACCAAGGCTTTTGGCTTGCCCCCCCCTTCGCGTTCAGACTTTTCCAGCGTTTCCAGCACAAATTGCGCGCGGTTTATCACAGCAGGCGGCAGACCAGCCAGCCGCGCCACATGCACCCCGTAAGAACGATCTGCCGCCCCTTGCTGCACCTCGTGCAGGAAAATCACATCGCCGTTCCATTCTTTGACTGACATCGTCGCATTGCGCAGCCCATCCAGCTTGCCAGCAAGGGCGGTCAACTCGTGGTAATGGGTGGCAAACAGCGCGCGGCACCGATTGACAGATTGCAGATGTTCCAGCGTGGCCCATGCGATCGACAGGCCATCATAGGTCGCTGTGCCGCGCCCGATTTCATCCAAAATCACCAAAGCGCGATCATTGGCTTGATTCAAAATCGCGGCGGTTTCCACCATTTCCACCATAAAGGTCGACCGCCCACGCGCCAAATCATCAGAAGCGCCAACGCGGCTGAACAATTGATGTACCAGACCGATATGCGCGCGTTCTGCTGGCACAAAGCAACCCGCTTGCGCCAGTATTGCGATCAAAGCGTTCTGACGCAGAAATGTCGACTTTCCCGCCATATTCGGCCCCGTCAGCAGCCAAATGGCAGGCGTTTCCCCCGCCGACAAATCACAAGAATTTGGCACAAAGGCCCCGCGCCGCGTGCGATCAATTGCATATTCCACCACAGGGTGCCGCCCACCTTCGATGATAAAGGCACAAGAATTGTCCAAAATGGGCTGCTTCCACGCCTTCTCAGCCGCAAGTTCGGCCCAAGCGGTGGCCAGATCAATTTCGGCCAAAATCTGGGTCACTTCGGCAATCATCGCCGCATTTTGCAGCACCGCACCCGTCAGCCGCGCGAAGTGAACCTGTTCAATTTCAATCGCGCGTCCGCCCGCGTTCATGATTTGCGTCTCGAGCGTTGAAAGTTCAACAGTGGTAAAGCGTACTTGGTTCGCGGTGGTTTGGCGGTGGATAAACCGCGCCGAAAGCGGCGGTGCCATCATTCGCGGCGCGTGCGCTGCCGTTGTTTCAATGAAATAACCCAGCACGTTGTTATGCTTGATCTTCAGGCTTTGCACGCCCGTCTCTTGCACATAACCGCTTTCCAGATTGATGATAATTCCGCGCCCATCGCCTTGCAAACGGCGGGCTTCGTCCAAATC
>CAXNJD010000018.1:0-9729 GCA_964202545.1 Cypionkella sp. | reverse complement strand
GCCATATTCATCTAAGGTGTTGGGCGGCGTTTCGCTGGGGACATCAAAGCTATCGCCCGTATCCGCACCGCCCAAATCCGCCGCCCCATCCGATTGCGGCGGATCCACGATTTCTGTTTGTGGCGGCGTGGCCGTGCCAGAATTAGGGGCAGAGGAAGACCCGTTCGAAGGCCCATTGCCCGTTTCCGCACCTGCAGAGCCCGCAACACGCAGCGCGGTGACAGATGTTGCGGGCACCTCAATCCCGCCTTCCAGCACCAAAACAGTTCCATTTGGGCCAGACCGCGCCTCTTGAATGCGGGAATATGCCTCAACTGGTGTCGCCTCGCCCAGTTTACGCTCGCCTTGATAGCTTTCTAGGGTAAGGGTGTACTTGCCGTTGGGCAGTGGCGCGCCCTTCAGATCAAACCCAGACCATTGGTGCGGGCCATTGCCCAAGGGGACATCCTCGCGCCCGACAACATTTCCCTTGGCATCGCGTACAGACAGCACCGCACTATCTGCGCCTGTTGCCGACGCGTAAGTGATGGTGACATCGCTGTTGCCCAGATACACAGGGCTTGGCGCGCGCGCCTCTTGCCCAACCCATGCAGCCAATTGCGACATGCCCATCACGCCAAACTGGCTAGATAACTGGGACAGCATATCATTGGTTTTCACCTGCTGCTCTACCCCAGAAAACGTGGCCAATTGAACCGCAAAATCTGCCGATTCCATCGGGTTGGTCGGATCTTGGTTTTTGATCTGCGTGGTCAGCATCCGCAAGAACGTATTGAAATCCGAATTGATCATCGATTTCTTTGGGGCGGCGGCGCTGGGTGTGGTGGTCTGCGCGCCAGAGGTCAGGGGCGTGGTTTGCATGTTAAACTCCGTTAAAAGTCACAGGCGCAGATTAAGGCTGCGGGACGGGTCAAGATAAGATTGCGCGCGCTCAAAGGCGGCGTTTTGGCTGGGCGGGCTGGATGGAAATTGCGCAGCGTCGTTGCCGCCACCGCCTTCGCTGCCTTGGTCAAGTTCCTGCGGGTTTGCCCCCGCGTTCTGTCCCGCGCCCCACCCGCCAAAGGCCAGCGACGCCCCTGCAAAACCTGCATTGCGAAGGTCGGCCAACAACTGCTCGCTGTTGCGGCGCAAAAGATCCAAGGTTTCTGGTCGCTCGGCAGACAGAACAATTTGCACCTGATCGCCGCGATGTTGAATTTCAAAGCGCAACTGGCCCAGTTCGGCGGGACTAAGAACCAGTTCGACTGGCCCAGATTGCGCCGATTGCGCCAGCGGCAAAAGCTGCGCGCTTAGCTGCGCGGCCGTGGGGGGGGTGCTGGCGAAACCACTGCTGACAGTTCCTGCTGCGCCTGCGCCAAATGACGATGCAAAACTAGGGCGCGCATCGGTCCCCAAAAGAGAATTGGCTGCGCTTTCATCAAATCCAGTGCCCAGCAAATCCGATATCTCACCCGCACCAGACGCAAAAAGCGCGGCTGTTATCTGCGCAGGTGTCTGCCTCAATTCAGGCCCAGCCGCCGTTGCAGGAATCACTGCCGCCAACTGGGCATTGGGGGTATGCGAGAAGGAATGTTCGCCCAAACGCGCACTATTGGGGACGTTCGTGCCATCAATCTTTGTCTGGTCATCTGCAATTTGCAAAATGCCTTGCAGCGCAGCTAAAGCGGTGTGCGCTGTGGAAGGAAGGTGCCGCAGCCTAACACGCGGCGCGGGGTCATCGGCTGAGCCGACACTGAGCTGTTGCGACAATTGCGGGTCTGACGCACCCTCCTTAGCCCCAAGTCCTGTGGCCAGGGACTGCGCGGACAAAGGATGCAGGCTTTGCAGAACAATATTGGGGGCAGCGGTGGACGAAACGGATACACTAGGCTGCGGTATGCTGCCGCTGATCCTATCCAGAACGCTGCTAGAATCTGAGGCCGAATTATCTGATGGAACTTTGCTAGCACCAGACATAGCTATTTGTGCTGCATCGAAAACCTTTGCCGCTGTTTGCGCGCGAACTGGCGCATCTGGGGGCATCAACTTTCCCGCCCCAGCTGCCGAATCGGGCAAGCCTTGGATTGAGCCGCCGCCTCCAAGGGATGGATCAATTACCACAGCGCTTTGCCCAAAGGGCCCGCGTCCATAGCCCCCCTCAACCTTTTCCAAGTCAATACTTGCTACCAGATCAAGCTTAGAATCAGCGGCCAACGCCATCGGGGCGTTTGGATTGTAAGGTATCGGGCTTTCGCCCAACATATTTTCTACGTCAATTGAACGAAGCATTTCATAGCTTTGAAAGTTCGCCGCCACTTCCGCTATTGCAGGGGAATTGAAGTGCCCCGCGATCACAGCAGGTGTGCTCGCAGCAGGTTCTGGCATTGCGATTGGGGGCAGTGAGCTGTCAGTCGCGCCCTTTGCCGCGCCCTCTGCCACAACCTGCGAATCATCGCCCTCGGCCATAAGACCTGCGAATTCATCGCCCTGATCGCCGCCCAACGGACCATTAGAATCGCCATTAGACCCCTGTAAAACTGGGCCAAATAGCTGTTGCATGACTTGCGAAATCATCATCCCTCGACTTCTGCCGCGCCTTCTGGCGGATGTCATGACTTTGCCCGTGATTGGTTACCATCTGTTTACCCAAACCGCGCATATTGCAGAAAATCCGATCTTTCAGGAACGCGCTATGGACACATCGCTTCGCCCCCTTGCACCGCAATCAACAATCCCACCGCTTGGCAGTCTCGCGCCCCAAGACCAGGCGCTGATGGAAAAGGCAAAGGCGCTGGAAGCCAGTTTTCTGGCCGAAATGCTGGGGCATGCGGGGCTTGGAGCAGCGCCAGAAGGCTTTAGTGGCGGCATCGGGGAAGAACAGTTTGCATCGTTTTTGCGGGCAGAACAGGCCAAGGCCATGGTCGAAAAAGGCGGCATTGGCCTTGCAGAACAAATTTTCAATTCTCTTAAGGAAAGGGCGGCACATGCAGACTAATGCCACAACGCTAGAACTGTTAGATCAAATTCATAGCGCAATTTTGATCGCGGATTTTGCTCAATTGGAACGGCTGACGCCCGCGCTAGAAACAAGCATGCTCGCTGCGCAAACCATGCGAGAGTCAGCGCTTTTGGCGCAAATTAAGGCAAAGGCAGAACGCAACGCGACCTGCCTGATGGCCGCGGGGCGCGGCGTGCGTGCCGCCCAGCGCAGGCTTGCCGAAATCCGCGATGCGGCGCAGGGCTTTTCCACCTACAACGGGCGCGGCCAGCGTGCCCAGCACGGCCAGCAAAGCAGCTTTGCAAGGCGGTTTTGATGCCGCGCCGCACAAAACGGCCCACTGAAAAGTTGCCTCAAATTCTAAAGATGACGTTGGAAGCCGTTAGGAAAATTTTAGGGCCTTGGGCCGCTAATGGGTATTGCATCCCATGATGGGGTGGCGCGGCCGCAGATTATTCAAATCTAACGGGCGCAGCGTGCAGAACGGCCATTCACATGGCGCACTCGTGCCGTGTCAACCAAGCCGCGCAAAGCGCAGGCAGATTGTGAAGGAACTAGGGTATGTCTTCGATTTTAACGAACAACAGCGCAATGGTTGCGCTACAAACCATGAAGAAAATCAACTCCAACATGGCGATGACGCAGTCAGAAATTTCCACAGGTAAATCGGTAGCAACCGCAAAAGATAACGCGGCAGTTTGGGCGATTTCCAAAGTGATGGAATCAGATGTGAAAGGCTTTAAAGGTATCTCCGACAGCCTAAACTTGGGCTCATCTACTGTAGCAGTAGCGCGTGAAGCTTCGGAAACCGTAACCGAGCTTTTGACCGAAATGAAGGGCAAGATCGTTGCATCGCAACAAAGCAACGTTGACCGCGCCAAAATCCAAACAGACGTGGCCAAGCTGCGCGAACAAATCGGATCGGTTGTGGGGGCTGCGCAATTCAACGGTTTGAACCTTGTCGATGGCAGCACGGCAGGCCCAACCAACGTGCTTTCCTCGCTCGATCGCTCGTCCTCGGGCGTAGCGGCATCGTCGATTGCCGTGAACTCCGCGAACCTTTCTATCGGCGGCTACACGGCGAAGGACGTGTTTGCAGATGCGGGCACACCAGCCGCAAGCACAATCGTCGGTGGCGCAGGTGACACTTTTACCATGAGCCTTGATGCGACAACGGGTGCAGGCGCACTGACCATCGGCGCGGGCTCACCAGCCTTGGCTGCGGGCGATCAGATTACAATGCGCTTTGGCGACAAAGCGGCCTCTTACACTGTTCGCGCATCTGATTTTGCGGCCGGCAACTCTGTGCAAGATATGGTCGCCACGGGAATGAAGTCGGCGATCGAAGCTTTGGGTATCGCGGGCCTAAGTGTGGCCTATGACAGCGCCGCCCCTGGCGAACTCGCCTTTGCCAACACCTCGGCAACGGGCATGTCTGTAAGCGGCCAGTTCAAGAACGCGGGCTCTGGCGGTCTTGGTGGATTGGCAGCTATCGACGTCTCAACGTCGGGCGGTGCTACGCAGGCTTTGGGTGCGATCGAAGGTTTGCTGCAAACATCCATCAACGCAGCCTCTTCCTTTGGTTCGTCGCAAAAGCAGATTGAAATTCAATCTGAATTCGTGGGTAAACTGTCGGATGCGCTGAAATCGGGTATCGGATCTATGGTGGACGCCAACATGGAAGAAACCTCGGCCCGCCTGCAGGCCTTGCAAGTGCAACAACAGCTGGCCACGCAGTCGCTGTCGATGGCGAATCAGCAGCCACAAAACATCCTGTCGCTGTTCCGCGGCTAAAGGGTTTAGGCCGAAGGGGACAATCCCCTTCGGCCGCCTTTCATGGTTCAAAACGGACCTTTCATGTAATTCTCCGCAGTCCAGGAAGGATATGCTGTGTTTGCCCAATCTACCCAAGCAGGTGCAATCTATGCGCGCCCCGAATCTCCCCAGAAAACGCCACGCGCGCTGGAATACGAACTCCTCGCCCGCGTCACCCAAGCCCTAACCACGTCATGGGCCACGCGCAAAGAAAACTTCGGCGGCCTGATGACCGCTTTGGACGACAACTTGCGCCTTTGGGCCACGCTTGCCGCCGATGTGGCGGAACCGACCAATGGCCTTCCCGCCCCGCTGCGGGCACAGCTTTTCTACCTTTATGAATTCTCGGTTCAACACAGCCGCGCGGTGCGCGAGCAATCGGCCTCGGTCGAAGTGCTGATCGACATCAACACAGCCGTGATGCGCGGGCTTCGCGGCGATCGAGGAACCCCATGACAGGACTAGTCTTAAAACTTGGCCCGCATGAGCGGGTTTTGATCAACGGCGCGGTCATCGAAAACGGTGACAAACGCTCGCGCCTTGCGATTATGACCCCGAATGCGCATATTCTGCGCCTGCGCGATGCAATCCGCCCAGACGAGGTAAACACCCCCGTCCGCCGCGTTTGCTATATCGCGCAATTGGTGCTGTCGGGCGATGCAGACCCAAAAGAGGCGCGCATCCAACTGCTGCGCGGCATTGAGCAACTTAGCCAAGTGCTGACCGATTATGACAGCCGCACTTTGCTGTCGCAGGCGACGGCATTTGTGCTGGAAGACCAGCATTACCAAGTGCTTAAAGCGCTGCGCAGCCTGCTGCCGCGCGAAGAGCGTCTTTTTGCGGCAGTGCCCCACGCATGAGCTACGTTCCAGCCATCCCCTTCAATGGCTATGCTGGCTGGACGTTTCTAAACCGCACCATGGCCAGCCAAACGGCCACGATGAATGCAACATCGCAAAACAAACGCGACGAAGACTATTTTCGTGCCAATATCGGCAAAATCGACACCGCAGAACAATTGGTCAATGACCGCCGCCTGTTGCGCGTGGCCTTGGGGGCCTTTGGGCTGGACAATGACATCAATAACAAATTCTTCATTCAGAAAGTGCTGTCAGACGGCACGCTGAAAACAGATGCGCTGTCCAATAGATTAGCGGACAAACAGTATCAAAAACTCTCGTCCGCCTTTGGATTTGGCGATTTTTCCGTGCCGCGCAGCAAAATCTCAGATTTTGCCGATAAAATCATCACCCAGTACCGCACACGGCAGTTTGAACTGGCCGTCGGCACGCAAAACAGCGACTTTCGCGTCGCGTTGAACCTACAGCGCGAATTGCCCGAACTGGCGGCAAAAACGAGCAGTTCCGAAAACGCCAAATGGTTCGCCATCATGGGCAACAAACCCCTGCGAACAGCGTTTCAAACGGCGCTGGGTCTGCCGACGAGCACGGCCACTCTGGATTTGGATCTGCAACTCAGCGTCTTTAAATCGCGCGCAAAGGCGCAGTTTGGCAGCGATACCGTGTCGCAGTTTGCCGACCCCGCCACGATGGATAAGCTCACAAAGCGGTTTTTGCTGCGCAGCGAGATGGACGCATTTAGCGCGTCGGGTTCGGGCAATACGGCGGTGTCTTTGATGCAGCAATCTCTTGCCGCCTCGCGAAATCGGCGTTTTTAGCGCGCAGCGCGGTGGCTTCAAAGCGCTAAAGGCGCCAACCAGACGTCCCAGAGTAGACCCAGAGTAGGCACTGTCCGCCCCCCTTTTTTGCGGCTTTCCCATTACCCCGCGCACGCGCCACCAACATTTGCGCAACTGGGCCCGCCCGTTTATGCAGCGTTTTGCGCCACGTCCCCGCCCAGTGGCGCAGGTTGGCCCAGCACTTTGGCCAGCCCAGCAAAGCTGCCTTCCACCCCTTCGGGCGGGGCATCTTCGGCCAAAAACGCATCCAAACTGGGCCAAATGGCAATGGCTGCATCCACCATCGGGTCAGACCCTTTGGCGTATAACCCCGCTTGGATCATCATTTCACTGCGATCCCATGCCCCCAAAAGCTGGCGCGCCATGCCAATCAAGCGGTTTTCATCCCCGCTTGCCGCTTGCGGCAGGCAGCGCGAAATCGAGCGTAAAAGGTCAACGGCAGGGTAACGCCCCCGCTCGGCAATGGTGCGATCCATCACGACATGGCCATCCAGCACCCCACGCAAAATATCGGCAATCGGCTCTTCCATATCCGACCCTGCCACCAGCACGGTAAACACCGCCGTTATATCCCCGCCAAAACATTCGGGCCCAGGCCCTGCGCGTTCGGCCAAAGACATAATCGCGTGCGCCACCGAAGGCGGGAAGCCGCGCATCGAGGCTGCCTCGCCCGCCGCCAGCGCCACTTCGCGGTGCGCCTCGGCAAAACGGGTGATCGAATCGGCCAGCAGCAGCACATGCCGCCCCTGATCGCGGAAATGTTCGGCCACCGCCATGGCCGCCGCCGCGCAGCGTTTGCGCACTAGCGCCGATTGATCGGAGGTGGCGGTGACAACAACCGCCCGCGCCATGCCGTCGGGCCCCAAAACCCGCTCGACAAATTCGCGCAGCTCGCGGCCTCGTTCGCCCACCAAAGCGATGACCACAACATCCGCCTCAACCCCGCGCGCGAACTTGGCCAGCAGCGAAGATTTCCCCACGCCCGACCCTGCAAACAGGCCAATCCGCTGCCCGCGCGCCAGCGGCAACATGGTGTCAAACACTGCAACGCCCGTAGACAGGCGCGCGCCCATACGGCGGCGCTGCGCGGCAGGCGGGGCATCTGCGCGCAAGGCCCGCGCGCGCGGCCCGCGAAATAAAGGCCTCCCATCAAGGGGTTGGCCGTAGGGGTCGATGATGCGGCCAATCCATGTGTCATCGGGCGCAATTTCTGCCGCGCCCAGATACCGCACCTCGGCCCCCAGCGCGATGCCATCGGCCACGCCATCGGCCATCACCAGCAGCCCCGCGCTATCCATCGCAATAACTTCGCCCGCCAGCTTTCCCGCAATCATCACGCGGTCGCCTTGGCGCGCCGCCTCCTCCAGCCCCACCACGCGCAAGCTTGACCCCGTAACCGCCGCCACCCGCCCCAAAGGCGCGCTTACCCGCACCTCTTCGAGCTGTGCCAACAATCCATCGAAAATTCCGCGCATTTTTTTGCTCCTTCTGGACTCGCTTACTCTTTCTAAACGAATCACCCTTAAAGCTTAGTGAAGGTAATCGAGGGAGAAGCCCCGATGTTTGAGAAATTAGAGTTGACCAGAATGGCACAGGCGATGGCTTCGCATGCGGGCGCGCGGCTGTCTGTTGTGGCACAAAATGTGGCACATGCTGACACGCCAGGCTATCGCGCAGGCAATGTTGCCAACTTTGCCGAAAGCTATGCGCAAAACGCAAAACACACGGAAATGCGTGCAACACGCGCTGGCCATTTTTCGGGTGATGCGGGCAGTGAAATCCCTTCCCTTGAAGTGCGGCGCAAATCGCTGGCAGGGGCGCCGAATGGCAATTCGGTCTCGATAGAACAAGAAATGGTCAAAGCGGCCAGTGCGCGCCAAGATCATGAAATGGCGTTGGCAATTTACCGCAACACGTCTTCCATCATCCGCGCCTCTCTTGGCCGCCAAGGATAGGTGAGACATGGCTGATTTGTTCAACACCCTCTCCCTCGCCGCCTCTGGAATGGAGGCGCAGGCCCGCCGTCTGCGGCATGTTTCTGAAAACATCGCCAACGCCGATACGACGGGCTATCACCGAAAAACCATCGGCTTTCGCGAGGCGATGGACAGCGGACAGGTTGAAACCACCCGCGTGCGTCTGGATCAAAGCCCGCTGGCGCGGGTTTATGATCCGGGCAACCCCTTGGCCGATGAAACAGGTCACTATGATGGATCGAACGTCGATCTGGTGATCGAAATTGCTGACGCGCGCGAAGCGCAGCGCAGCTATGAGGCCAATCTAAAAGTCTTCGATCAGGCGCGGCAAATGACGCAAAGCCTGTTTGAATTGTTGCGCAGGTAAGGAGATCCAGAATGGATATCAGAAACGCTTTAGCCAGCCAAAGCTATGCCACTGCCAAAACGGCAGTGGCCCCCGCCCCTAAACAGGGCGGAGTGGAGGGCGGTTTTGCGCAAATGGCGGGAAACTTCGCCAACACATTGATGCAGGGCGAACAAACCGCCCGCGCGGCAATGACGGGGGGGGCCGATCCGCATTCGCTGGTGGCCGCCCTCGCCTCATCGCAAACCGCAATTGATACCGTGGCTACAGTCCGTGACCGCGTGGTTGAGGCCTATCAAGAAATTCTGCGGATGCCAGTGTAAGGGGCGCGTTATGACCGAAGCTGCCATTTTTGACGCGCTCCGCCAAGGCCTTTGGGTTTCGGTATTGATTTCCACCCCGCTTTTGGCGGTGGCTTTGATTATGGGGGTGGTTGTGGGCCTGTTTCAGGCGCTGACGTCAATCCAAGAAATGACACTTACCTTCGTGCCCAAAGTGGGGGCGATGCTGATCGTGTTTTGGGTCTCGATGAGCTTTATGACCGCAACCCTTGTGGCCTATTTCCAAGACCAACTTATCCCCATGATCGCAGGAGGCTAAGGCATGGACGCAGCCCTTTATACCACGCTGACGCGCCAATCAGGTTTGATGCGCGAAATGCAGGTGGTGGCCAATAACATCGCCAATATCTCGACCAGCGGTTTTCGCCGCGAAGGGGTGATGTTTTCCGAATACGTCGCCAAAATGGGCGATGGCCCGTCTTTGTCTATGGCCAACGCCAACACGCGGGTGGTCGATCTTAGCCAAGCAGGCATCACCCAAACGGGCGGCACATTTGATGTGGCCATTCAGGGCGATGGTTTCTTTCAATTGATCACGCCAAGCGGCCCGCGGCTTAGCAGGGCTGGTGCCTTCT
>CAXNJD010000017.1:0-9804 GCA_964202545.1 Cypionkella sp. | reverse complement strand
CTTCGGCGATTTGCGCGCGAAGCGCCTTGCCGTAAAGGCTGCGCTGATAAAGCGCATCTTGATCAAGCGTCAAAATGGGCGACGTTGCCTGCGCAGTAGGGCCGCTTTGTGCCAGCAGTTGCCCTGCTGGCACGCAAGCGATGATGGCTGCCACAAAGCAACTGGCGCATGCAAACCGCCCGACCATCCTAGAACTTAGTCGAAATCGTCAGCTCGAAATTTTGGCTGATGTCAAAGCTTTCCTTTTGCAGCGGACGCGAGAAGTTCATGCGCAGCGGGCCAATCGGAGTTGTCCACAAAATCGCTAAACCAGCGGCCGAACGCAGTGCGCGGTCAACGCCCTGTGCAGAACCTACATCATCAAGGCCCCAGACCGATCCCATATCCACAAAAGCGCCGCCAGTTATGCCATATTCTTCAGGAAGGCCCAGCGGGAATTCAGCCTCAAAGCGCACGGACGCAAACATATTGCCACCCAAAGCATCGCCAGCCTCACGCGGGCCGATACCGTTGCGTTCAAACCCGCGCAAGCCCCCTGCATCAAAGAAACGATCCGTCACGCGGCTGGTATAGCCATTTAGCGACGAGATAACCCCGCCTTCCGCCACCGCTCGTAGAGTCACTTCTTCGTTGAAAACCTGTGCTTCAGCCACAGCCAACGCGTTGGTTGAGACATAGTTTACATCCCCCCCCAAACCCGCAAAATCTTGCCCAAAGCGCAGCAAAAACCCACCGTTGGACTGATCGGTATTGCGGGTATCAAAGTTCAGCGTATATCCCAATGCCGAAGTTATTTCGTTCCCGCGCGCAGCTTCGGCGATAATCAGCCCTGAGGTAGAGCTGGCATTCACCACACTTTCGCGCGCGGCGCGGTAGCGCAGTTCAAGCAGTGTCTGCTCGCCGATCGGAAATTCCAGTGCGGGCGAAAGGGTTGCAATTTCAGTATCATAATTGGAATCGGCCTGCGTCGTGGTTTTGTACTGTCCATTCAGCTTGAACCGCAGATTACGGCCAAGCAGGGCAGGTTCGCTAAAGCCAAGCGCATAATCTTGGGTATCGCGTGTGCCAGTGACATTCATATTCAAAGCCTGACCGCGGCCCAAGAAATTCGTTTCCGAATAACCAAACAAAATCCCGCCGCCGCTATTGGTGCCATAGGTCACCCCAAAAGACAGCGATCCAGTTGGCGTTTCTTCCAAATCAACGTTGACCACGACTTGTTCATTGCTCGATCCTTGGGTCGCATCCACACTCGCCGCTGCGAAAAAGCCCAAGGCGCGGATGCGCTCTGCCGCTTGGCGAATTTCGCGTGGGTTAAACGCATCGCCTTCGGCCGATTTGAACTGGCGGCGCACCACTTGGTCAAGCGTTGTGGTATTGCCTTCAATATCAATGCGCTCCACAAAAACACGCTCGCCGCGCTTTAGCACCAAATTCACATCAATGGTCTGGCTGTCAGCATTGCGCGTGATGCGCGGTTCAACTTGAACAAAGCTAAGGTCTTTACGTATCGCCACGTCTTCAAGGCGCGCAATGTTACTTTCAATCAAAGAAGGCGAATAGGTTTCACCCGATTGCAAGCGTAGCGCTGCGGCAAAATCTGCCGTATCCAGATCGGCAATTTCCGAAACCACATTCACATCGCCAAAACTGTATTTCGCCCCTTCGCGAAGGGTAAAGGAAATGAAAGATGCATCACGCTCGCGGCTTAGGTCTGCGCTGGCATCGATCACTTCAATATCGGCGTAACCCCGCGATAGATAAAAGTCGCGCAGCATTTGCTTATCTACTTCCAACCGGCCAGCGTCAAACGTGTCGCGGCGGATCAACTGGCGGAAAAATCCTGCCTGTTTTGTTTGCAGCACTTGGCGCAAGCGGCGGTCAGAAAAATCGCGATTGCCAACAAAGGCGATGCTTTCGTTTTCAACAACCCGACCTTCGGTGATTTCAAACACCAAATCCACACGCCCCGCCCCACGCGGAATGATCTTTGGTTCAACCGAGGCGGCAAGCCGGCCGCGCGCGCGGTAGAGTTCGGCAATGGTCGCAGCATCCTCTTCGGCAGTGGCAGCCGAAAACACGCGGCGTGATTCCGAAGAAATCGCCGCGGCCAATTCTTCATCTTTCAAGCGTTTATTGCCCTGAAAATCCAAAATGCTAATGATTGGCAGTTCTTCAACCCTAATCGTCAAAGTCGAACCGCTTGGCACAAAATCCACCGAAGCAAACAGCCCAGAATCTGTAACGCGCTGCAAAGCATCGTTCAATTGCGCCGCCGAAAGGGTCGCGCCCTGTTCAATGCGGGCAAATTTCAAGATGGATGCGGCATCAACATTGTCGTTGCCCTGCACCTGCACGCGGCTAAAGGAGAAATCCTGCGCTATTGCAAAGGACGGCGGCATAAGGGCAAGGCCAATGGCCGCCACAACCGAAAAGCGCATCCCGTAAGCTGCTTTCAAAAGTGCCTTGATCATAACGCCGCGTCCCCAACTTGTCTGTTCAAAATTGCCTGTGCAATTTTCTGTGGATAACTAACCATGCTGGCCCATTTTGTCAAAGACCTAAGGCAATTTTTAATCAAAGTGATGCAGATGTGCTGCGCAGGCAGCAAAAGCCCTGAAAGATGAAAAATTATAAATTAAAAACAATATTTTAGCTGCAAGTCAGATCATTTCCTAGGGCGAAAATGGTCAACGCTGTCACTAAAAACAGGCCGACCATCACCGCCATATTCACAAATCGTGGATTGGGTTTGCGCCGTGTGATCGCCTCAACCGCAAAAAACACCAGATGCCCACCATCCAAAACAGGCACGGGCAGAAGGTTCAAAATACCCACCCCCAGCGATACCATGGCCAGCATTGTGATGAAGCTTTCCAGCCCAGACCGCGCAGCTTGCCCCATCGTATCGGCAAGCCCAACTGGGCCAGACAGATTACATGTGCTGATGTCGCCGCGGATCATGTGCAAAAGGCCCGAAAACGTGCCTTCAAATACCGCGCCCATTTGCGAAAAGGACAGCATCGCTGCCTCGCCCAGACCTGCGCTGCGACGTTGCAAATCGAAAATGGGTCCAGACGAAAGGCCAATCATCCAGCGGGTTTCAAAACCACCATCGGCCGTTGGCAAATCGCGGCGTTTTGGCGCCAACAGAACATTTAACGTGCTGCCATCCGGCCGCCAAACCTGCACGTCCATCGGGGCGCCCGCGCTGGCCTCGATCAGCGCGGGCAATTGTGAAAATGCGTAAATCGGCTTGTCGTTCACCTGCGTGATAACATCGCCTTCGCGCAGCCCCGCCTCAAACGCCGCGCTTTGCAGATGCACCATTTCTGCGCGCGCTGGCAGTGGATGAGGCGCGGTAACCTGCACCGTTTGCCCCGATCGCAGCACAGTATACCCTACCTCTGCCTTGGGCGGCACGCTATCGGCAACTTGGAAAAACGTGGCAAGATCAGGAGTCGGCTGGCCCTCAATTGAAGTAATTTCATCACCTTGCACCAACCCTTGGACAGCGGGCATGGGATAAAGCGCGCCAATCGTCGGGCGATCAGCAGCAAGCCCCGAAGACAAGATAAGACCCACAAAAATGAAAAATGCCAAAACGAAATTAAACACGGGTCCAGCGGCAACGGTCAGCATCCGCGCCCAAATCGGCGCGCCTGCCAGCGTTTGGCGCGCTTCGGCCTCCGGCATCGCGCCGCCCGCAGGCCGAGCAGATGCCGCATCTTGATCGCCCTTAAACCGCACAAAACCGCCTAGCGGAATTGCGGCGATCTGCCAGCGCGTGCCATGACGATCTGGCTGGGACGAGGCAATCACAGGCCCAAAGCCTAGCGAGAACACCTCGGCCTTAATCCCCGACCAGCGGCCGACGATGTAGTGGCCATATTCATGAACTGCCACAATCACCGCCAGCGCCAGCAAGAAAGACACGACCGTATAAATCAGCCCGCCAAAATCGCTTAGGATAGAAATCATACCGTTACCGCCTTTGCGCCATCTGCGCAGCCAATTCTGCGGCGCGCACCCGTGTTAGATGGTCTATCTGCAGCACTTGCTCAAGGGCTGATGGCACATCTGTGATCGCAATTTCCGATGTCAGTCGGGAAAGCGTGCTTTCCACCACCACCGCCATATCCATAAATCCAATCTGCCCCGCAATAAAGCTGTCCAACGCCGTTTCTTTTGCGGCGGTAAAGATCGTGCCCGCAGATCCGCCCGCGGCCATCACCTCGCGGCACAGGCGCAGCGCGGGAAAGCGCGCCAGATCGGGGGCGATAAAAGTCAGGCTGCCCAACGCTGCTAAATCCAGCCGCGCCACGGGCAGAGCTTTACGCGCAGGCCAGTTCAATGCATAGCCAATGGCATGGCGCATATCAGGCGCGCCCAAATGGGCCATTACCGCGCCATCATTAAACCCAACCAGTGCGTGAACAATAGATTGCGGGTGGATCACCACCTCAATTTGATCGGGCGTCAGCGCGAAAAATTCATGCGCTTCAATCACTTCCATCGCTTTGTTAAACATAGATGCGCTGTCAATCGTAATGCGCTGCCCCATGGCCCAATTGGGGTGTTTTGACGCCTCGGCCACGGTTGCGGTTGCCAGTTTTTCCATCGGCCAATCGCGCAGCGCGCCACCCGATGCGGTGATAATCACCCGTTCCAGCGCGCTGCGATCTTCGCCGTGCAGGGCCTGGAAAATGGCCGAATGTTCGCTGTCCACAGGCAAAATGATGGCGCCTGCCGCCCCCGCCCGCGCCAGCAGCAGCTTGCCTGCCGAAACAAGACTTTCTTTATTGGCCAGCGCCAAAATCGCCCCGCTGCCCAACGCGGCAAAGCTTGGCGCAAGGCCCGCATTGCCAACAATCGCGCTCATCACCCAATCGGCAGGGCGGCGGGCGGCGTCGGTAATGGCGGCTTGGCCTGCGGCCGCCTCAACCCCGCTGCCTGCCAGCGCATCACGCAAATCGCCAAGACAGTCTTCATGCGCGGTCACTGCCACCTTCGCACGAAGCACCCGCGCCATTTTCGCAAGCAGCGCCACGTTGCGCCCCCCCGTCAAAGCGACAGTTTCAAACGCCTCGGCCCCGCCCGCACGCGCAATCAAATCATAGGACGATTGTCCGATTGACCCCGTCGCGCCAAAAATCGAAATCCGCCGCATTTAGCCCCCTACGGATAGGCGAATAAGGTTGGGGGCCAGAAATTGCAGCGCCATCACCGCCAGCATCGCCCCCACCAGCGCATCGAAACGGTCCATCACCCCGCCATGGCCCAGAATAAGGCGCGAGCTGTCTTTGACCCCCGCGCGCCGTTTCAGCCAGCTTTCGGCAATATCGCCCATCTGCCCCGCAAAGGCGATCATGGGGGATACCGCAATCAGCGCCGCCCCGCCATAGCCCGCCGCAAAAAACCCATACCCCAGCAGCGCCGCGCCGATCCAACCCGCAATCGTGCCCGACCATGTTTTCTTGGGGCTAACCGCTGGCCAAAACTTGGGCCCACCCACCGTGCGCCCCACGAAATACCCCGCCACGTCTGACACCACAACCACACCCAACACCCAAAGGATCGCCAACGCGCCTTCGGTTTGGCGCAACTCGAACATTCCGTGCCCCACCGTCATAATCGCAAGCGCAATCAACGCACAGGTCTTCGCCATAAGCCAGCGCGGCCCGCCAAGTTCGGATGCCAGAAAAATCAGCGGCACAATGGGCACCAGCCAGTAGCCTGGCCAATTTGGCCAGCCCTCATCAACAAACAGCAGCAGCGCCGCCATCAGGGCAAGGCCATAGGCGCGTTTGCTGCCATCTTGCCGCGACAGGCGCGCAAGCTCCCAAATCATCGCACCAACAAGCGCCATGATGAACACCAAAAACGGCCACCCGCCCAGCCAAACCTCAACCGCGCCGATGACCAGAAGCGCCGCAGCCGACATCATACGCGGGCGCAAATCGGCCCAGCGGTTTGCCGCTGGGCTAGCGGGTGCCTCCGCTGTCATTTTGCCACCACCCCGCCAAAGCGCCGCTCGCGCAGGCCAAATTTCTGCACAATCGCCGCCAATTCCACCGCAGTGAAATCGGGCCACAGCGTCGGGGTGAATTCATACTCGGCATAGGCCGCTTGCCACGGCAGAAAATTTGACGTGCGCGTCTCGCCGCTCGTGCGGATCACCAAATCGGGGTCAGGCATATCTGCCGTATCCAAATGCGCGGCCACAACGGAATCAGTAATTTCGGTAGGCGCAATGCCAGCCGCCGCAATCGCGCGCATGGCGCGGGCAATCTCGTCGCGCCCGCCATAATTTATGGCCACTGTCAGATGCAGCGCGCTGCAAAGGGCTGTGCGCGCCTCAATCCCCGCCATCAGTTTTTGCAGCTTCGGCTCTAGGCGCGTGCGATCCCCAATAAATCGCAACCGCACGCCAGCGGTTGCCAGTTTTTCCGCCTCAGATTTGATATAGCGGGCGAAAATCGACATCAGCCCCAGCACTTCGGCAGCGCCCCGTTTCCAATTTTCCGTGGAAAATGCGTAAACAGTCAGATGAGTGATCCCCAATTCAGGGCAAGCGGTCACAATTTCGCGCACACGTTCGGCCCCTTTGCGATGCCCGACCAATCGCGGCAACCCGCGCTGCGTGGCCCACCGCCCGTTGCCATCCATAATCATCGCCACATGCAATGGCCCCGCTGGCGCAGAGGTTTGCGGCGCGGCGCTATTGGCGGGGTCATGAGAATGGGGCAAAACGCGCTCGCACTTTGGGGTTATTTCTCTTGGGCCAAAACACTTGGGCTAAACTTGCATAATCTCGGCTTGTTTGGACTCCAGCGCGCGATCTACAGCGGCAATCGACTTGTCAGTCAGTTCCTGCACCTCGTCTGACCACATCTTTTGGTCATCCTCGCCCATGCCCGCCGATTTGGCCTTTTTGATCTGATCCATCCCATCGCGGCGCACATTGCGAATGGCGACTTTTGCGTTTTCGGCATAGCCTGCAGCAACTTTGGTCAACTGCTTGCGGCGTTCTTCATTCAATTCAGGAATGGGCAATCGGATCAGCGGGCCGTCGGATACTGGGTTAATCCCAATCCCGCTTTCGCGGATTGCCTTTTCCACCTTGGCAATCATTGCCTTATCCCAGACGTTAATCACCACCATGCGCGGTTCTGGCACGTTAACTGTGCCAAGTTGGTTGATCGGGGTCATTTGCCCATAAGCATCGACCGAAATCGCATCCACAATCGAAGCCGAAGCGCGGCCCGTACGCAGGCTTGCAAATTCCGTTTTCAACGCATTCATCGCGCCATCCATGCGGCGCTGGATGGCATCCAGATCAATTTCCAAATCGTCAGCAGACATATCGCCCTCTTGTCAGTACACCTCGCCGCAAACGGCTTTGGTCTGCTATAGCAGCAGATAAACCCATGCTGCCAGATTATTTTTTGCCCACAACCCGCGTGTAGGTGCCACGGCCTTCTAGAATCCCGCGAAAACCGCCAGGCTCGTCAAGCGAAAACACAATGATCGGCAGATCATTATCGCGCGCCAGCGCAATGGCAGATGCATCCATCACGCCTAAATTCTTTTGCAAAACCTCGTCATAGGTGACCACATCATACCGCTTTGCGTCGGCGTTTTTCTTCGGGTCTTTATCGTAAACCCCGTCCACTTTGGTTCCCTTAAAGATGGATTCGCAGGCCATTTCATTGGCGCGCAAGGTCGCCGCCGTATCGGTGGTGAAATAAGGGTTGCCCGTGCCAGCGGCAAAAATCACCACGCGCTTCTTTTCCAAATGACGCACCGCGCGGCGGCGGATATAAGGCTCGCAGACCTGATCCATCGGAATGGCCGAAATCACGCGCGTAAACACACCAAGTTCTTCCAGTGCCGATTGCATGGCCAGCGCGTTCATCACGGTCGCCAGCATTCCCATATAATCGGCCGTGGTACGCTCCATCCCCTGCGCGCTGCCCGCAAGCCCGCGAAAGATGTTCCCCCCACCAATCACCATGCACACCTCCACCCCCATATCGCGCACCGATTTCACCTCGGCTGCGATACGCTGCACTGTCGGCGGATGCAGCCCATAGCCCTGATCGCCCATCAACGCCTCGCCTGAAATTTTTAGCATAACGCGGGAATAGACGGGATGGGCGGTATCGCTGGTCATGGGGGATCCTGTTGAAAACTGCGCTAATCGCGCCAGACGGGGAATCGGTGTTGACTGGCGTGCAAAATGTCGCAAAACGGCGGCATGTTCAACGGGCAAGCGGGGCAGACGTGAATATTTGCGGCATATCGCGAACGGCCCCAGTGCTGATTGCTGGCCCCACCGCCAGCGGCAAGTCGGCACTGGCGATGGAAATCGCCGTCCGCGATGGTCGCACCATTGTCAATGCCGATGCCTTGCAGGTCTATGATATGTGGCGCATCCTGTCGGCCCGCCCCAGCGCCGATGATGAGGCTGCCCTGCCTCATGCTCTGTTTGGCCATATCGGCTTGGGCGCGCCCTATTCCACGGGACATTGGCTGCGCGACGTGGCCCCTCTGCTGGATCGCCCCGTCGTGATTGTCGGCGGCACGGGGCTAAACTTTACGGCGCTAACCACAGGCCTTGCCGATATTCCGCCAATTCCGCCCGATGTGCGCGCCCGCGCTAATCAGATATTGGCAGCCCAAGGCCCACAGGCCATGCTGGCCGAGTTGGACAATGAAACGCGCAGCAAGATCGACCCTCAAAACCCCGCCCGAATTCAGCGCGCTTGGGAGGTGCTGGCCGCCACGGGGCGTGGCCTTGCCGACTGGCAGGCCAGCACAGGGCCCGCGCTGTTACCCCTGCAAAATGCCCAAGCGCTGGTTTTGCAGATGGACATTGCGCGTCTTGATGCCCGCATATCGCAACGGTTTGACGCCATGATGGATCAAGGCGCGTTAGATGAGGCGCGCACCGCCCTGCCCCATTGGCCTGATGGTGGCACAAATCAGCAGCCCCCCCAGCCTCCACCGTGGACACGGGCCATCGGCGCACCCGAACTGATATCCCACCTGCGCGGGCAAATCACCCTGCATGATGCTATCGCCGCAGCCAAGCTTGCTTCGCGCCAATATGCCAAAAGACAGCGTACTTGGTTTCGCAATCGGATGAAAAATTGGGCACCGCTCGACTGCTGATTGTGGTGCAAAACATGCCACTCTATCAACAAGGCGCGTTTCAGGCCCAATTTGCACAACTGGCGGAAAATGTCACAAACAAGCGTTGATTTTGTCCACCGATGCGGCTAAATTGTTCGATATTGTCAAACATATAATTCGGCAAAGTCACCCAGATGACTAAACTTAGTGGCAGATTCCATTCATTCGACAAGGGCTAGATTAAACGATGTCTACAACTATAAAAATAATTCCGTTGCCCCGCCTTGCTGCCAATGGCCGCTGGCGGGTTGAGGCAATGCGCAGTCTTTCTGAACCCTGTATTTTGAACATCACCAAAGGTATGGGCCGCATCACAGTTGCAGGCATAACGCGCGGCTATTCGGCAGGGACGATTGTCTACATCCCTGCGGGTGTGATGCACGGTTTCGAAGTTGGCCCGCACGTTTTGGGTTCTGCCCTGTTCCTAGGGCGCGATTGTACCGTGCATTTGCCAGCGCAGCCCCAGCATATTCGCCTGCGCGATGTGGTGGCGCAGCAAGAAATGAACATGATGCTGGAAATGGTCGCACGCGAGTTGGACGCAGGCACAGCATCGGGGCAACGCGCTGCGGTGCATTATGTGGGCCTTTTGTCGGTGTGGCTGGA
>CAXNJD010000016.1:0-9911 GCA_964202545.1 Cypionkella sp. | reverse complement strand
AGAGGTGTAAGAGCAGTAATGCTTTCAGCTGACTGGTACTAATTGCTCGATAGGCTTGATTTGATCCAGAAACAGCAGGGCATCCCTCTAAAAAGGTAAAGCCGCTGGATCGTCGGAAATTAACCGACAGTCAAAAGCAACACATACACTAAACTTGGAACAAATGATGTAATCAAAACCAGATTACACAGATACTGATGAAACCTCTGTCAAAACAGACAGAGTAATGTGCTTCTTCTTTGGTTTGGTGGTCATAGTGCTGGTAAAACACCCGATCCCATCCCGAACTCGGCAGTTAAGTGCCAGTACGCCAATGGTACTGCGTCTTAAGACGTGGGAGAGTAGGTCACCGCCAAACCTAAAAAGAAGCACAGTCTCTCTATAACGATACCAATACACTCAGATCGCAATCTTAACAAACAGCGATCTAACCGTCGCGGGGTGGAGCAGCCTCTGAAGGCAAAGCCTTCAAAACAAACAAACCGGGATGCGAACCGGACGACAAAAACGCAAACCGTCGCGGGGTGGAGCAGCCCGGTAGCTCGTCAGGCTCATAACCTGAAGGCCGCAGGTTCAAATCCTGCCCCCGCAACCATCGTCACTTGCCTAATACCCGCAACAACCGTGCGGGTTTTTGCATTTGCGCCCATCCCATTGTTGCACAACGACAATATCGCACCCAGTTCCCCGAAAAGCTCGATCTTATGGCCGTTTGGTGCGGTAGTGTCTGGGGTCAAGATCAGCTTGTCGATCAGTCCGCGCAGGATATCTGCAGCCTCTGACCTCGTATCCTCGGCACTCAAAGCTTCGGCCAAGTTTGCAACCTTGCGGGCGTAGATATCGGCGAGGCCTGGGTGTAGAGTGATCGGATTCTCAGCGGGGATATCGCGCAATTGGGTCTCAAGGCTGGCCTTCTCGGCTTCCAGCACGTCCATCTTGGTCTTCATGCTGGGGTGAAACATCCCCTCAGTAATAGCCGTAATGATGCTGTCGATGTCCTTGCACACTTTGGTTAGGCGGCGATTTGCATCGTCGCGCGCGGTGATGGCGCCCAAACGCTCTTTTTGCACTTCCCGCTGAAACTCTGCGATGAATTCTGCAATCAGTTCGGGGGCCATGAGTTTGTGCTTGAGGCCGTCCAGAACGCGGGATTCGACGTCGGCGCGCTCAATCGTTTTGCGGTTGTCGCAGGTGCCACGGTTGCGGTTGGCCGAGCAGCCATAGCGGCTGTCGCTGATCATAACATAATTTGCCCCGCAGCAGCCGCAGGCCAACAACCCCGAAAAAAGATAGCGCGCCCTGCGGCCCGCTTCCGCCTTGGGCGCGCCGTTCAGGGTATCGTTGCGCGCGGTCAGAATATCCTCGCGGATCGCGCCCTGCCGCTGTTTGACGCGCAGCCAAAGATCATCAGCGATGATGCGCAGGTCTGGCACGTCTTCGATGATCCAAGCCTCAGGCGGATTGGGACGGGCTTGGCGTTTGCCGGTTGACGGGTCTTTGATGAACCGCTGACGGTTCCAGACAAGGCGACCAATATAGAGTTCGTTATTGAGGATCCCCGTGCCGCGTTTCCAATTGCCAGAGATTGTCGAAAATGACCAAGTGGCTTCAGCCCCGCCGCGTGGCGGTGGGACGCCTTCTTTGTTCAGTGCAATGGCGATGGTGCGGGCGCTTTTGCCGCGATCATAATCGGTGAAAATGCGCTGGATCAGGGCCGCTTGGTTTGGATCAATGCTGCGCTCGCCTGTTGTGAACGTGCCATCGGGCCGCAGGTGGCGCTCCATCTTATAGCCGAAGCTCAGCCCACCCGCCGATTTGCCCGCCTTGATGCGGCCTTCCAAACCGCGATGGGTTTTTTGCGCCAATTGCTTTAGAAACAGCGCCGACATCGTGCCGCCAAGACCGATGTGCAACTCATTAATCTCGCCTTCGGATTTTGTGACGATCTTCACACCCAGATAGGACATCCGCTTGTAAAGGCCTGCGATATGTTCCTGATCGCGCGACAAACGGTCCAGCGCCTCGGCTACAACAATATCCACGTGCCCCTTCATAGCGGCATTTTGCAGCTCCTGAAACCCTGGCCGCAGGTGGGAGGCTCCGCTCAAGGCTTCATCCGCGAAAACCTCGACCACCGTCCAGCCATTGTCGGCACAAAGCTTGCGGCAAATACGCACCTGATCGGGGATTGAGGCCGCCGATTGTTGGTCCGATGAATATCTAGCATAAATAGCTGCGCGCATGGGATGGTCTCCTTCGGCTACTAAGAACGGGTACTTCCAAGCCGTTCTAGCATAGCGGCTTGGAATTTGGCACTGGCTTGCAGGCTTTGGGCTTGTATGTAGTGCTTCTCGGTCGTGAGGGGCGAGGCGTGGCCCAAAATCAGATGCGCATCTGCGATGTTGCTAGGGGCTTCTACCGCGATTGTCGTGGCCGCCACATCGCGGAACCAGTGGGGCGGGATGCGGCGGTTTAGGCGGACTTCGGTAATATCTGCAATGCGGTGAGACAGGGCTCCAGCCTCCCAAGCTGTGCCAGTCTCGCTGACCCAGAGGGCGTCGGTATCGGACGGGGTGCAGCGTGCCTCGCCCGCCAGCAAGATGGGGCGAAAGCGGTCCAAATAGACGGCGAGATCGCTCAAAAGGGCCTTGGGAAATGGTGCTTCAAACGGGCGTTTGTTTTTGGTGTCTGCGCGGGGCAGGACCAAGTGCCATTTCCCGGCACTTTGCACTAACTCATGGCCTAACCTCAGATTAGCGAAGTTCTTAAGCCGGAAGGGGCGGAAGACCAACACGCTGATGGCCAGCCCATCGCGAAACGCCACCGCGCGGCGGCGATCGGACCAATCTGGAGTGGTCACCGCCTCAGTCAGCATTGTACGGCCCAGATCGCGCAAGACATCCGCCGTGACCAAGCGCTTGTTGCGGCTTGGGCGGGCAGTGGCGCGTAAGTTGGCGTGCAAGCGTGAGAGGGGTGAAGACGCCTTAAGTTTGGGGGCAAGGATCGACATTGCGCGCACCACATCTTCAACCAATGAGAGTTGCGACATTGTGGCAAGGGTTGCCGCCAAACTGGCGTGCCATAAGCGTAAGAGATCTTCCGTCAGGCGTGCTTCGGGCGAAAGGGCCAATTGATCGGGATGGTGCAAAGTTAACCAACGCAACCAGCGGCCAAAGCCTACTTCAGCCTTATGCCAAGACGCATCTGCCCAATCGTTGCCGCGATGTGGGTTATCGAAAATATCGGCGGTGGCTTTGGCCTTCAGCCAAGCCGTGCGGTCAGCCTCTGGCCAGTCAGATACGGGCAGAGGAGTTTTGGCCGTGGGGAACCCTGATGTTTTTGCCTTACGTGTCATTGCGCGCCCTCCAGCAAATCTGCCATCATTTTGTCAAAACGTTCGATCGCATGCTGCGATTCCATGCCGACATAAGCGCGCAGCGTGGTCTGCAGATCCTTGTGGCCCAGAAGCATTTGGACTGTCGGATAATCGCCTGGATTGCGTTCGAGATATAACTTTGCCGACAGATGTCGATAGAGGTGGGCATTCACGATCAGCCCTGTCTCGCGTTTGATGAAAGTCTTGATCTGCACGCTGAGGCCATCTTCCCTTTTGCTCCCGCCATTGCTGTTTGGGAACACATAGGTTCCGCCGCCGCGCACCAGAATAGGCAGGCAGCGGCTGACATAGACGTCGAGGTGTTTGCAAAGCCCAGTTGGCAGGGTGAATTCCAAGTCTCTGGTGTTCTTTACCTCATGAGCGGGCAGGACGATATGGCGGGTTGTCGTGTCACCCTTGCCCGAATTGATTCCAAGGCCCATGAAGCGCGTCTCAAGCACATGCACCCCAAGCTGGAGGCTTGCAAGGTTCTTGATCCGCAGCGGTGCACCTAAGATCAGAATTGCGACTGCAAGCGCGGATTGCGCGCGCAGGGCCTGGGCAGGGGACAGCCTGTCCACGGTCGGCAAATTGTCAAACACTCGTGCGGGCAGGCCGATCAGGCGCTGCACGGCGGCCTCATCATCAAACTGGCGCAGGCGCGCGCGGTTTTTATCGGTCATGCCGCTGGTCTTGGGCGTGATGCTTCGGGCGAGGGCGCGCAACTTCTCGATATGCTCCTCAGATGCCTTCACCCAGTGCCGTGCGGCGTTAATTAGTGTTCTTGCATAGTTCGCCAACTGGCCGGTTTTGCGGCCACCGTTGCGCTGGTGCTGCACACGTAAGGCTGCTTTAGCAGCATCGGGGTCCACAAGATCGCTCAGCCCAGTGATGGTCTTCGGATCCCGCCCGATTTGGGCAAGCGCACTGGCCAATTGATAAATCCGTAGCTTTGTGTCGCGTAGGGTGGTTGGTGCCATTGCATTGCGCGGGGTCTCTTCAAACGGATCGACCACCGCCAGATGATGAAGATATGCGTCAACATCCTGCACGAAAGCGGCTGAGAAATCGCCCTCCGCCAAAGCATAGGCGCGGCTGTGATTGGGAACTGCAATCTTAACATCTGGCCAGCCAGCCATAGTTGCGCGACAACGATCCCATGCAAGTGCGAGATCGCGGTGCACGGCCCGTGGGCGTTCAACCAAACTCTCCTTGGCCAACGCCACGACAAAACGATCCACATCGCCTTGGTTCACGTCTGCAGGCGCAATCTCCTCGGCCGTGCACCAGCTCATGAACCGCGATAATCTCGAACGCTCGTAGCGATCCGCCACTCGGTCCAATAAAACCGCCCAGTCTGGCGATAACGGACCGCGCCGCTTGCCGGGTACGACCTTGGCCCCAGTCAGCGTAAAAGCCGCCGTCAACCCAGACTTCACATTCGCCCATCGTGGTGCCGATAGGCCGACCATCTGCGCGGTCATGCCAGCAATCTGGCTGTTCAGCGCACCAATGTCAGCAGGCACCTGATCGGGAGACTTCCCAAGTACCCGAGCGAAGGTGCGCAAGGATGAGCATAGATCTAGGCGGCGCTGGTCTGTCAGGTCATCACGCAAGGCCAGCGCGTCAATCACCCCTTGCAAGGTGGAAAGTGAAACTTGCGATGCGTTCTTCGTGGACATGAGTAGTCTCCTAGTGACTGCCGTGGACATAGCAGGTATGAACGTGAAAATCTAGCTACAAAATTGCAAGTGGACTTAGCGTTAACCATAACTAATATAACAAAAACAATAAGTTATGATCACGCAGAATCAGACCAAAACGACCCCAAAGCAAACCCAAAAGGACGCAAAAACAGATCCAAAGCCATCCCGAAAACCCCCTCAACCCTCTGTCCCAGACGCCACAAACGTCTCCAAATCCACCGCCCGAATGCGCACCAAACGCCCAACGCGGCAGCTTGGCAGCGCGCCGCTTGCAATCAAACGCCGAACGGTTTTGGTGGAGACAGAAAGTTGCACGGCAGTGGCATCGACCGACAGAAGGGTCGGGAGGGAGGGGGCCGATGTGAGGATTGGACGGTTGGGATCTAGGAGTTGAAGGGCATCGTTCTTAATGCCGCCGATGGGCGAAGCCGTGGGCTTGCCCGCAGCAGAGGGGATCCCCAGAGTTTTTGGCTTAGCCTGCTTCATGGCCCAACCCTTCCAAGTTTGATTGTTGCGCAACCCAACGCCGCGCCTCCGCACGCGCCATCGCCCGCACCAAAGCCAGCAAAGCCGCATCGAACCTGTCAGTTGCGGGGTGCGTGTCAGCCTTTGCGGCAAAAGGGGGAAGGTGCTGGGTCATAAGAATCAGCCTAGCCGATTCGAAAAACCCAATCTGGCGAAAACCCTGTGTCAGGGTTAGGGCAGGTAATCGTAGGCGGTGGAACCTCGGCCGATATCATGGATCTGCGGTTACCACCGCTTCGGTCGCTTCACCTTGGTCAGCTTCCAATACTGTCGCAGGCAGTGTTGTGCTTTGTTCTCAATCCCAATCCAGCCAAACACATCATGCACCAAACCGCTGAACGCAGTATGCCCATCGCGACCGCCCTCAGGCTGCACCCCAGTGCTGATCAGCCAATCAATGGCCAAATGTGCAATCAACCGCACCTCCGCGCCATCCGTAGGACGACCGCCATTGTGCTTCGGAATGCTTACGCCCCGCCCGCGACCAAAGATGACAGGCTCAAAATGAGCCGCAGATTGTCGGCCAGTCAAACGTCGGCGGCCAGGAACCATAGCGCCACCCTCAACCAAACAAAGGCGCAGGGCCAAGACAAGATCCGCAGAATTGGCCCGCTTGGCCCAACCACGCAGGTCCGAACCAACATCAGATAACGTTGGAATTTGTGCCGACAAACGGAAGGCACGATCAGCGATCTGGTCAGCCACGGGATCAGATAGATCCGCAACATGTCTGCGGATCAATCCAACGCTGGGGTCCAAGGCCAAGACTAATTGTGTAAGAGATCGCAACTCCCGCGCCAATTCGACAGGATCAACGCGACTTTCTGCCTCAGTCAGATATGCGTCCAAACTCGCAGAAATCCGCGCGCAAAGGTCGGCAGAGACCACAAAAGCAGCCGAGGCGCCAATTCTCAGTGACTGAACCACCCGAAGAACGTCAGACCTTGCCTCTTCATATAGCTGAAAATTGCCCAAGACCGACCCTCCGCTCCAGGCAGTATAAACTGTCCAGCTGTTTAACTTATCGCCGCAGAAAACGAAATCCTCACCAGCCTAACCTCAGAAGCAACACGGGCACGATAAATGCTGCGTCGTGGTTCCTGCGTTTCGACATGTTCTGATCTCCTAAATTTGGGATCAGCAAACCTCAGATCGTAGCTTACGTCACTGTCCGATTTTCGGGGGATAACTCAGTCAGACATACCAGAACCAAAGCTTATCGCCGTGTGAGTTCTTGCATTCTGGCAAGAGGATCGATTCCCATCTGGCCAAGAAGATGCAGCATGTCGAGAGGGACCCAATTTTCGCGAATGAGGCCTTGATGGTGCAAATAGAAATCCATCACCCGCATGAAGACTGCTTTTCCAGTCGCAGGAAGCCCGCAGAACCCGCCGCCATTGTGCATGGCATAGACCGAAGGCCAGCCTCCAGTGACCGAAATGGGACCATCGCCGATACGGATGTAATGCCCTGCACCGTTGCGGGCGCGTTCGGCGGTAACCTCTGCGAAGGTGCCTTGGGGGCGGTGAAAGGCGATGCGGAACGGCAGTTGATGGCCGTCCACAAACCCGTCCAGCCCGCGGGTTGTACCGATGCCTGCCGGGCCATACCACATCATTTTGGGGTGCCAGTGGTCGCGCTGCGGCATGGCGATCAGCGCATCGCGTGAGAGCTTTCCCTTATCGTCGAACTCGGCCAAGGTTTTGTGCATGGCCAAAGTCTGCTCAATGCTGTCGCGGCCTTGAACAGGGTCGCTGGGTTCCAGCCGCACACCGCCTGAGGTCAGGGGGGCGGGCCACATGCCTTCGACACCCAGCGAGGGCGCGAGCGGCCAAACACCTGCTTGCCGCATGACATCCAGTACATCCCACAATAGGTTGGCCTGCACGGCGCGGCCATCAGGCCCGATCTGCCAAATTTCACCGAAGCGCAAATTGATTGTCTTGTTTGTGGCTGGAATACCCAGCCAGTCGTGCCGCATTGTCCCGCAGTAATGGCCTACTGCGGCCATATAGGTTCTTCCCTGATAGTGGCCTGCAACGAAAATATTGTCCCGGCGTTCCAGATCTGGAAATGCCTGCATCAAAGGGCCCCAGATTCCAGAGGCGGCGGCAAGATTGCCGGACATTTCGTTCATCGGATGCGCCGCGCGCCACTGGCAATCAGGGGCTGCCAGCGTTTCCAAAGCTTTAGCCATACCGCCGGGGCCCGCTTCGGCCAGCATGAAAAGCCGCTTAGCGACACTTAAGCGTAACTCCTCGCATGGGCTTGCTTCGGCTTCGAATCTTTCGCTTAGCACGGATGACCCCTTCTTTGCCTGCCCTACTGTCACGCGTCTTGAGATGAAATGCAAGCGTATGCAAAAAATTTCTTGCATACGCTTGCAAACGTGAAGTAGCGTAACAACAGCCGCGCCAACAGCGGTGATTCCCGCGATTTTGTGGGGCTTATCAGGGAGAAAAGAATGACAAAGTCTATCCGGGGCCTTGCCCTATCTGCCCTAATGGGCACCACCATGTTGGCAGGCGCAGCCTATGCCGACTGCGGGATTTCCGCTGGCAACGTTTCGATTATCGGTAATGATTTTCCGGCGATCCACACTGTGGCCAATGCGGCGGCTACCTGTGCCTCTGGTACCGTTGAGGTGAAATCGAACCTTACTAAGGATCACGATAAGCTTAACGCGCCCGGCATGACTGCAGATCCTGCGGAATATTCCAGCGCTATCGTTGCTTCTTCCTCGATCGTGCCTTTGATGGGTGCGGGTCTGGTGCGTCCGCTTGATGAGCTAATTGCTGCTCATGGGGCAGATATTCCGAAAAGCCAGTTGATCACCGTCGATGGAAAAGTGATGGCGGTGGCCTTTATGGCAAATGCCCAGCACATGTTCTATCGCAAGGACCTGTTGGACGCTGCAGGTGTTACCGCCCCGAAGTCCTATGAAGAGCTTTTGGCTGCGGCAGAAGCAGTTCGCGCGGGCGGCATGGCGACACCGTTTTGTTCGACCTATGGCGTTGGTTGGAATTTGGGTCAGGAATTTGTGAACATGTATCTTGGCATGGGTGGCGCCTTCTTTAAGCTGGGCAGCGCTGAACCTGCTATCAACAACGAAAAGGGTGTCGCCGCTCTTGAGATGATGAAATCTCTGTCGGGCTACATGAGCCCCGATTTCCTGACCTTCGACTCTAATGCTGCGACCGCAGCTTGGGAAGGCGGCGATTGCGCGATCATGACCCTCTGGGGTTCGCGGGCAGAGGCACTTATGGACGGCAAGGATTCGGCGGCGGGTGTCGCGGAAAACACCGTGGCAGCAGCGACCCCGACGGCGGGCGGCAACACTTTCCCTGCGACCACCTTGTGGTGGGATGGCTGGACCGTGGCCACCAATCTGTCCGATGAGGATGCGACGGCGACATTTATGGCGATGAAGGCTGGTGTTGCCCCCTCAGTTCTGAACGCCGATACGATGGGGCAGGCGGTTTGGATGATCGAAGGTTATCAGCCGACAGCCGTTGCACAGGGGGTTGCTGAAAGCATCGCTGGCGGCGCGCCCTCATACCCGATGGAACCCTACATGGGTGCCATGCATATGGCCGCCGACGGCAATTTGTCGGACTTCCTTACTGGAAAGGAAGATGCGGCCACTGCGCTGGCTGATATCGAAGCAGCATATATAGCGGCTGCTAAAGAAGGCGGATTCCTGCAGTAAGCCGACACGGGGCCGGCGGCGCCACTTCCGCGCCGTCGGTCCACCTTTTACATCACCATTGTCCTCTGCCGCAGTCCGTGGACTATGCTGTCCTTTGGCCATTTGACAAAAGGAGGCCACCTTGAAGCACAAGACCTTCGTGTGGTTCATCTTGCCTTCGGCTTTAGCGATGCTACTATTCATCGCTTTGCCCATTGCCTCTGTCGTGATACAGTCCATCTATGCTCCGCATGAGCAGGTGATCCGCCAAGTCGAAAGCTGTGACGTTTTCGGCTGCAAAAAGTCCACCATAGTCGATGCAGAGGCCAGTGCTGCCTTAAGCGCAGCCGCTCCCATGGGGCGCTTTGTTGGAGGTGATATATATGCTGATCGCAATCACCTAGCATTGTCCGAGCTTGCGGAGATTTGGGCCAGTTACAGAGGCATCGGGCATTTCTTCGACCAATTGATGAACCTGCCCTTTTATGGAGCTTTGGCCTTTACCCTAACCTACACGGCGCTGGTGACTCCGCTGGCGATCATCTTAGGGTTTTGCATTGCGCTTTCGGTTAACGCCATACCTCGGCTGTTGCGCGGCCCAGCGATATTTTTCTCT
>CAXNJD010000015.1:0-10390 GCA_964202545.1 Cypionkella sp. | reverse complement strand
GGTTCATTTCCGCGTGCCGCAATATCCACAAGACGCGGCCATTCGGCGATTTTCTGCATCAGGTCAATTTCGGCAGGATGGGACAAAAGGCTAAAATCAGCCTTTGCCAAGGCGGCATCATCCACCGCCATTCCCGCCTCGATGGATTTGCGCATGACAGACCCAATTCGCGCATTGGCATATTGCACATAGAACACAGGGTTGTCTTTGGATTGTTCCAGCACTTTGGCAAAGTCAAAGTCCAGCGGCACATCGTTTTTGCGCGTCAACATCATAAAGCGCGTCACATCCGCGCCCGCTTGTTCGACCACAGTTCGAAGATCTGCTTTATCACCTGAGTCGGCGCGCACAGCAAAAGCATTTGCGCCCTCGCCCGCCTGTTCGACCACATCGCGCAACGTCACAAAAGTGCCCGCGCGTTTAGACATTTTGAACGGCTCGCCGTTTTTGTACAGCTTTACCAGATTGACCAGTTTAATGTCCCAAGGCACGCGCCCGTTCGATAAGGCCGACACCGCCGCCTTCATCCGCTTGACATAGCCGCCGTGATCGGCGCCGAAAATATCAATCAGCTCGTCAAAACCGCGCTGCACTTTGTTAAAGTGATAGGCGATGTCGGGGGCGAAATATGTCCAAGACCCGTCCGATTTTTGCACGGGGCGGTCAACGTCGTCGCCGTGCGCGGTGCTGCGGAACAAGGTTTGCACGCGCGGTTCCCAATCGTCGGGTTCTTTGCCCTTTGGGGGTTCGAGCACGCCTTCATAGATCAAATCCATATCGCGCAGGGTTTTGATCGCAGCCTCGATCTGGCCCGTGCCGTAAAGGGATTTTTCGGATGAATAAACATCCATCTGCACGCCCAAAGCGGCCAGATCGCCGCGAATTTCGGTCATCATCAAATCGGTGGCAATATCGCGCACTTCGGCCAGCCAAAACTGCTCGCCCTTATCCAGCAGCGTGTCGCCAAAGCGGGCCTTCAACGCCTCGCCCACAGGGATCAGGTAATCGCCAGGATACAGCCCTTCGCGGATCTCGGGTTCCAGCCCGTGCGCCTCGCGATAGCGCTCATAGGCTGACCGCGCCAGCACATCCACCTGCGCGCCGCCGTCGTTGATGTAATATTCGCGCGTGACCTGCCATCCTGCAAAGGCAAGCAGGTTTGACAGCGCATCACCCACCACTGCGCCGCGCACATGGCCCACATGCATGGGGCCCGTGGGGTTGGCGGACACGAATTCGACGTTCACGCGCCGCCCCTGACCCGTGGTCGAGCGGCCAAAATCAGCGCCCATGGTCAGGGCGGCGCGGACAACGCCCTGCCAAGCGAAGGGCGCAAGTGTTAGGTTCAAGAACCCTGGGCCAGCAACATCAGCCTGTGTGATACGCGCGTCAGCCAACAACCGCGCGGCCAGTTTTTCGGCAATGGTGCGGGGGGGCATGCCTGCAGGTTTGGCCAGCACCATCGCAGCATTGGTTGCCGCCTCGCCATGGCCTTTATCGCGCGGGGGTTCTACCGATACGGCAGAGGTATCAAGGCCAGAGGGCAATTCGCCCGCCACTGTCATGGCATCCAGATTTTCGACGATCAGCGCGCGGATTTCGGCAAAAAGATTCATTTGATCACATCCTATCTTGCCCCTGCATTGCCAGAGGCGACGGGTATGGTCAAGGATTTGATCAGATTTCCCTTATTTTCCGCCTTTCCAATCGGCGAGTGCGGGGTTTTCGGGCTCAAGACTTGATGGTTTTGCTGTTTGTTGCGCGGGCGGTAGTGCGGCCACCTGCGGGATCACGACCCGCCCCGCCCCGCTGCGGCTTTCGCGAAAATAATGCGTCTCGCGCGCGCCAAAGTAAAAGGCAACCACCGCGCCCAATAGCCACCACAAGGGTTCGGGCACGGCGTTTAGCCCCACCATGCGCTGCGAAAATGCGGCAGGATCGATCATCGCGTATACAAACAGCCCGACCGTGCCCAGCGCCAAAAACGGGCGCGGCAGGCGGTTTAGCCCGTTGACGGCGCTGTCAAACCAAGTGCTACCCGCGCTGGAAAACTCGGCCCCCAATTGGGTAAGGGCGGCCTCTTGCGCTGCGGCAGAAAGCTCCATCTGGCGGGTGGCATTGGGGCGAAACACCTCGGCCACACCTTCGACTGCGCTGCCTAATGCTGCGGCCCCTGCCCCATTGCCCGCGCCAAAGATTTTGCCAATCAAGCCCATTTGGATACCCTTTCTTTGTGCTGCGCGTTTGTTAGGTGATATTTTGGCGAAATGAATTCTTCGGCCCGCGTGATCCAACCGCCCTTGCCGCCATCGCGCCTGCGGGCATATTTGCGGCTGGCGGGGCGCGCGTCACCCAAGGCATAATAGAAATTACGCCGCGCAATCCCGTAGGCGTCGGCGATGTGGCTTGGCGCATCCGCTGCGGCCATGACGGCGGCGCGGCGCGTGGCGGGGCCAATGACCCCGTCATCGCTGCAGGGATAGCCCATTTGGGTGAGTAAGCGCTGCAAGATTTTCACCGCGCCTGCGCCTGCGTTGACATACATATCAAACACCGAAGCCTGCAACTGGATCGGTAAATCGCAAATACGCGGCTGGGTAAAGTAATGCGCGATATAGATGTCTGCGGCGCGATCTGGTGTCAGTGCGCGGATATCGCGGCTGTCGACCGCGCCATCGCGGTTCAGATCAAGCCCAAGGCGGCGCATTGTGCCAATGGTTACGCCAAAGTTCGTCTCACCCCCAGGATCATCGGGGTCATGCACATAGCCGCCCTCGCGCGCCACAATCTCGCGCGCCAGTTCCTGAACAGATTTCATTTTTAACCCCCTTGGTAGATTAGGGGCAATTTGGCGGGTTTATGTTAACTTAGGCCAAGGCCAGCGCGCGCTATTCTTTGGCAGGTTCCACGTAAACGCCCTGCTCTTTAAGCGCGTCGACCACCTCTTGCGGCATATATTCTTCGTCGTGGCGGGCCAAAATCTCGGTGGCAACAAAGGTATCCCCCTCCATACTGCCCGTGCCAACCATACCTGCGCCTTCGGCAAACAGATCGGGCAAAACGCCTTTGTAGGTGGCGGGAATAGATACGCTGGTATCGGTGACCTTAAAGCTAATCACCTCGCCCTGACCACGCACAATACTTCCAACCTCGACCAGCCCGCCGATGCGAAACACTTCGCCCGCGCGCGGCGGATCAGATAGCACTTGCGCAGGGCTGCGGAAAAAGTTGATGCCATCGCGAAAAGCGTATCCAACCAAAACGGTTGTCAGCCCTACTAGTGTAAAGGCCAACAAAATCAGTTGAATGCGGCGGCGTTTCTTTAGGGATTTCATTCCAGCCATAGCGCCCCCTTATGGGAAAAGGGGCGCGCCCAGCAGCCCCATTGTTTCGGGCAAGCCCAGCATCAGATTGGCGTTTTGGATAGCTTGGCCTGACGATCCTTTGGTCAGGTTATCAATCACCGAAATCACCATAGCGCGGCCTGCAATACGGTCACCTATCACACCCAGATGGCACAGGTTAGACCCTGCAATGTCGCGGGTTGAGGGCAGCGTGCCAAAGGGCAGAACATGGATGAACGGCTCATCTTTGTAGGCCGCTTTCAGGGTATCATGCACCACTTGCGCATCGCCCTGCACATAAGTTGTGGCCAAAATGCCCCTGTTCATCGGCAGCAAATGGGGGGTGAATTGGATGCGCACAGGACGGCGCGCAATGGCGCTGAATTCTTGGTCAAACTCGCCCAAATGGCGGTGCTTGCCCCCCGCCGAATAGCTGTGCGTGCCGCCTGACAGTTCTGCATGCAGCAGATTTTCCTTTAGGCTGCGCCCCGCACCAGATACACCTGCTTTTAGATCAATCAGGATGTTGTCCAGATCAATCACCCCCGCTGCAATCAGCGGGCGCAGGGCAAATTGGCCCGCAGCAGCATTGCAGCCCGTGCCCGCAACAAGGCGCGCCTTGGCAATGTCGGCGCGGTAAAATTCGGTCAGGCCGTACACCGCCTCGGCCTGCAAATCCATCGCGGCATGGGGCGCGCCGTACCATTTTTCGTATTCCGCCGCATCGCGTAGGCGGAAATCGGCGGAAAGATCGACAATTTTCAATGTTTTAGGCAGGCTAGCTACCACCACTTGCGTGGTGGCATGGGGAAGCGCGCAAAAACACAAATCCACGCCCGCAAAATCAATTTCGCCAATTTTGACAAGTTTTGGCAGGGCCATATGGCGCAGAAAAGGGAATACATCGCCCATTTCCATCCCGGCCTTGCGGTCGGCAGACAAGGCGACAATGTTCATTTCTGGATGGCCTGCAATCAGGCGGACAAGTTCCGCCCCCGTATAGCCAGACGCGCCCAAAATTGCGATGTTCTTCACACTACAAGCCCCCAAAAGCCCCTGATCACCAACCTGCCATAGCACGCGCTTGATGTGGCGCGGGGCGAGGCGCATTGCAAGGGGGTTTACGCCGATGCCGCGTCAAAGCGCACAGATTTGCGCATAAAGTGCGTGGCCTTGGACGATACCGATGCCGCGTCCCCCGTGGTTAGAAACTTGGACACTTGTCCAGACCCCAGCATTTCGGGGCGGCGCTCAAGATAATCGGCCAGACTTTCGGCGACCAAATTTGCTTGGCTGAAAACCTTTACCTGCGGCCCCAGCGCTTCTTGAAACACGTGCTGCATCAATGGGTAATGGGTGCAACCCAAAATCGCCGCTTCGGGCGCGGGCATCCGGCGCTTTAGCGCCTCGACATGGCTGCGCACCAAGGCCTCGGCCAAAATCTCATCGCCCTGTTCAATGGCATCGACGACGCCGCCGCAAGGCTGCGCTTCGACATCCACGCCAATGGCGCGAAACGACAACTCGCGCTGAAAGGCGCGACTGGCGACAGTGGCAGGGGTGGCAAACAGGGCCACGTGTTTGACGGCCACTTCGCGGGGCGGGGAATTGTCGCCCCATTGCCGTTCGGTCAGCGCTTCGATCAGGGGCACGAACACGCCCAAAACCCGCTTGTTCGGCGGAACCCATGTTTCCTGCATGCGCTTTAGGGCTGCGGCTGATGCGGTGTTGCAGGCCAAAATGACCAGATCGCAGCCTTCGTCCCACAGGCGCTGGGTGGCGGCGCAAGTTAGGTTGAAAATATCATCATGGGTGCGAACACCATATGGCGCGTGGGCGTTATCGCCAAAATATACAAAAGGCACATCGGGCAGGCGGCGCGCGACAGCGTCCAGCACTGTCAGACCGCCAAGCCCCGAATCAAACACACCAACTGCCATACCGCCCCCTATCGAGCCAAGGCAGACTTAACGCGTCTTATACTTGGCCTCAAATTCATACCCCAGATCATAGGGCGAGATTGGGTTGGGGGAAAGACCATAGGTGCGTGCGCGCAGATGATCCATCAGCGCGTTTGGATCGCTGCGCAGGGCGGCGATTTCTTCGGCAGGTACGGGCGCGCCAATCACCACGCGCACAGGTTCATCCACGCGACGTTTGAATTCATTGATCAAAAGCCCAAGGCGAAGCGAATAATGCACACGCGAAGCCAGTTGGAACAGGCGCGAATTGTGCCCTTCAAAGAATACAGGCACCACTGTTGCCCCTGATTTGGCGATCATCTTAGCGGTAAAATTGCGCCATGACGGATCCATCGGGCGCGAGAATGCCTTGGCCGAGGTAGATACAGTGCCACCTGGAAACACCCCAATCGCGCCGCCTTTGGCCAAATAATCCAGCGCCGTTGCGCGGGTTTGCAAATTGAGCTTTACGCCTTCTTTCGTTTCATCAAATGAAATGGGCAGCAAAACTTTGTTCAGCTCTTCTGCTTTACGAAACACCGAATTGGCCAGAATTCGAAAATCGCCGCGCAGGCTGTCAAGCAGCTTGCCCATCATTAACCCGTCCAAAATACCAAAGGGATGGTTGGCAATCAGAACCAAGGGGCCATTCGCGGGAATGTGGCTAAGGCTGCCGCCAGTGATCTGCAGATCAATGCCATACCGTTCGGGGATCACCTGCCAAAAGCTGCGCCCTTCGGCGACTTCTTTTTCATAACCAGCAGCGCGCTTGATCATCCCTGGGCGGCCTGACAGGTTTTCTAAAGTGCGGATCACGGCGCGGCCTGTGCGCGAACTTGCGGCAACGGCATAGCTAATATCGCGCGTCATATCTTTATGCAATTTGCCCATAAATTAGCCCCTTCGCCTTTGAATTATTCGAGACAACCTATGTCCCTTTTGTAACAAGTGCGTAACAAACACAAGGCGGCTTTGTGGGCGGCGTTTTTTGCCGATAGATCAAAAATTCCATCGCGCACCAAGTGTTCTATGCTACAACGCCCCCAAGTTGATGGGGTATGTGATGGACTGGGACAAGCTGCGCATTTTTCATACAGTGGCCGAAAAGGGCAGCCTCACCCACGCAGGTGACGTGCTGCATTTATCGCAATCGGCTGTGTCTCGCCAAATCCGAGCGCTGGAGGAAAGCTTAAACGTTACGCTGTTTCACCGCCATGCGCGCGGGCTTATCCTAACCGAGCAGGGCGAACTTTTGTTCGATGCAACCGCAGCTATGGTCAAACGACTGGATGCCACCACCGCGCGTATTCGCGATAGCGAGGATGAGGTGTTTGGTTCCTTGCGCGTGACGACGACCACGGGATTTGGCACGCTGTGGCTGGCCCCCCGCCTGCCCGCGCTTTACGCCAAATACCCCGGTCTGAAAATTGATCTGATGCTAGAAGAAAAAGTGCTGGATTTGCCCATGCGCGAGGCGGACGTTGCCATTCGTATGAAAGAACCCTCGCAGGCCGACCTGATCCGCAAGCGGTTGATGCAGATTAAAATGCGCCTTTACGCGACACCCGAATATTTGGCGAGCGCGGGCACACCTGAAAAAATTGATGATTTTACACAGCACCGCCTGATCTGCCAAAGCTCTAGCACACCCCAAGTCGCGGCGGGGGCCAATTTGGTTGCGGATTTGATGTCGGTTGATGTTCCGTCAACTCTGACGGTGAATAACTATTTTGGTGTGCTGCAAGGGGTGCTGTCGCACCTTGGCGTTGGTGTTTTGCCCGATTACATCACCGAAGACTTCCCTCATTTGGTGCGCGTTCTGCCGAATATTGAAAGCAGTGAAGTGCCTGTTTTTCTGGCCTATCCAGAAGAGTTGCGCCATTCCAAACGTGTCGCCGCCTTTCGCGATTTTGTGGTGGAAGAGATTTTTGCCTTTCGGCGGCGGCAGCAGGATTGAAAACCTGCTATGCGCCCAGCGCATATCGGGTTTGCTGAAAAAACAGGCGCTTAGGGCTATGCAATGCGCAAACTTCATACTAATTGAAATCACGACGCAGCTAGCTGTTTCATACCTCCCTGTTGGACTTCGGCCGAGCTTTGGCTCGGCCTTTTTTTGGGCGATTTTCGCTGCGGGCGGCGGGGCGGACGTTATCTGATCATATCTGATTGACGCTGCGCCAAAACAGCGCGGTCTTGCAAGGTTTCTGCTAAGTTCATCGCGCGCGCGTACGCCATCCGCGCAGCCGATGTATCGCCTGCGCGCACCAAAAATTCGGCGCGTGCGGCGTGGAACGGGCCATAATCAGCAAGCGTTTCTTCCAGCGCGGTCATCCGCCCAAGGGCTGCTTGCGCGCCCTGCACCTCGCCGAGTGCAACGGCCAGAGACAGGCGTATTACGGGCGTATCTTCAAACCGCAGTAATGTGCCAATCAATGCTGCTATTTGCAGCCAATCGGGGGCGCTGTCGCGCACATGGCAGGCGGCAATTGCGGCTTTAATCTGAAAGGGGCCAACCTGCCCGCGCGTCAGCGCCGTTGTCACCAAATCCAGCCCCTCAGCCAGCATGGCGCTGTCCCACAAATTGCGATCTTGATCGGCAATTAAGGCCCCTTGCTCGCGTGCGCCAGCCCGCGCATGGGTGATCAAGATCAGCGCCAGTGAACCTTCGATTTCGGGGGTGTTCGGAGCCAAATGCGCCAATAGACGCGCCAAAAACAGGGCCTCTTGACACAAGTCTTTGCCAACTTCAGGCCCGGCGGCATAGCCGCGCGTGAAAATCAAATAAACCGCCGTCAGAACCGATTGCAGCCGCGCGGGCCATGCCGCAGCATCGGGAATAGCAAAGCCAATCCCTGCAGCCGTGATCTTTGCTTTTGCGCGCGAAATGCGCTGGCCGATAGCCACATCGTTATCCAAAAACACCGCTGAAATTTGCGCAGTTGTTAGCCCGCAAATCACCCGCAATGTTAGCGCCACTTGGCTTTTTGGTTCTAATGCAGGGTGACAGCAGGCGAACATCATGCGCAGCCGCGCATCGGGAATAGCCTCCGGCGATGTATCGCCTGCCTCATCTTCGGCCAACATTGCCATATCAGCTTGTCCTTTTGCGGCGCGGCCTGCAGCCCGAATTCGGTCAATCGCGCGGCGCAGCGCCACGCGCAGCAGCCAGCCTTGTGGCGAGTTTGGAATGCCCGCGCGCGCCCAGTGTTTCAGTGCCGAAATACTGGCCTCTTGCAGCATTTCTTCGGCCAGCGAGATATCGCGCAATCGGTAGGCCAAAGCCGACAGCAGCCGCCCCTTATCTTCGCGCATCACGCGGGCAAGCGCCTGCGCGACCGCTTGGGCAGAGGCGGCTGACGTCATGTCAATTGCCCGCTGGGTTGTAATCCATTAATGGACGAACCTCGATGGTGCCCCATTCTGCCACAGGAATCATGGCTGCGTATTTCAGCGCCGCATCCAAATCTGGCACGTCCACGATGTAATAGCCGCCCAAATGTTCGCGTGTTTCGGCAAAAGGGCCATCCATAGTTTCCACCTTGCCGCCGCGAATGCGCAATGATGTGGCTGTTTCAATGCCCTGCAACCCCTCGCCCCCACGCAAAACGCCATCTGCGTTCAGCGTTTCGCTTACTTTTCCAAAGGCGGCCATCATTGCGTCAAAATCGGGCGTGCCATAGGCGGGTTCCAAAGCAGGCTCGCCGTAAATCAAGATCATATACTGCATCGTTGCCCCCTATAGACCCGCCAAGTTAACGCCAACGCACACCATTGCGTTCAGCAGCGCCAGCATATTGGTGGAGTTGCCCACATAGCGCAGCGGATGGGCCGCGTTATCGATCTTCAGCCCAATGGGATGCGCCAGCCGCCCCAGAACCAAAAGCGCGCCTGAAATGTGCAGCCAAACAGGCGGCGCACCTAGGCCTTCGGCCAGCAGCATCATAATCAGCACCATCGGCACCCATTCGACAAAGTTGCCGTGGCGGCGAATACGTAGCAGCAGCGCCGCATCGCCGTTATCGCCAATGGACACTTTCTTTTCCGCGCGCACTTTTGCAACGCCCATCCAAAGGCCAAGGTAAATCGCACCCAGTGGTAGGGCATAGATCGCAGTTGTCTCAAAGCTCATGATGTTTCTCCTGAAGGGTTGATCGTGCAGTTAAGACGCTGGCGGGTTTGAAATTTCGACATGGCTTCGCGCATGGAGACATGATTTTTTCATTCTGTCACGTATTTTCGCGTCAACTATATGAAATAGCTTCAAAAAAATTCTATGGTTGTATGACTCATTTCACGCTCTCCTTCACTTGGCGCTGGCCCCAGCGGTTAAAATGCTACCTTTGGGCGCGCGCGGACGCACTGCTTTCGCCCTTTCCCTTGGTCTTTAAGTCCAGTAAAGCGCGGCAAAAGCCACTTATGCCGCTGCTGATATAGGGGAGCCCCATGACCGAACCCACAATCACGCCAGAATTGATCGCCAATCACGGGCTAAAGCCTGATGAATATCAGCGCCTTTTGGGCATTATCGGGCGCGAGCCAAGTTTCACTGAACTGGGCATCTTTTCGGCGATGTGGAACGAACATTGCAGCTATAAATCATCGAAAAAATGGCTTCGCACCTTGCCGACCACAGGGCCGCAAGTGATTTGTGGGCCGGGAGAAAACGCAGGCGTGGTTGATATTGGCGATGGCCAAGCAGTCATCTTTAAAATGGAAAGCCACAATCACCCCTCCTATATCGAGCCGCACCAAGGCGCGGGAACTGGCGTGGGCGGCATTTTACGCGATGTGTTCACAATGGGTGCGCGCCCGATTGCGGCAATGAATGCGCTGTCCTTTGGGATGCCGTCGCATCCCAAAACATCTTACCTTGTCAAAGGCGTGGTCGAAGGGATTGGCGGATATGGCAATGCCTTTGGCGTGCCAACGGTCGGCGGCGAAGTGCGCTTTCACGCCAGCTATAATGGCAACTGCCTTGTCAACGCTTTTGCGGCTGGGCTGGCGGATGCAGACAAGATTTTCTATTCGGTCGCCAGCGGTGTGGGTATGCCTGTGGTCTATCTGGGGGCCAAAACAGGGCGTGAT
>CAXNJD010000014.1:0-10433 GCA_964202545.1 Cypionkella sp. | reverse complement strand
GGACAAATCAACCTTCATCCCCATGGCGCGCAAGTGCGCGCGCAGGCGCGAGGGGGCTTCTTGGCTGATTAGGCCAAGGTTTTGCGACAATTGCAGTGCTAGAACGCAGCCAATCGCCACGCCTTCGCCGTGCAGCAGGCGATCACCGTACCCTGTGGCCTTTTCCAGCGCATGACAGAACGTGTGTCCTAGGTTCAAAAGCGCGCGCTCGCCTTCTTCGGTCTCGTCCCGCTCGACAATGCCCGCCTTCATTTGCACGCTACGGGTTACGGCAAAGGAGCGGGCAGAGGTATCGCCCAAGGCCATGGCGGGGCCATTTACTTCTAGCCAATCGAAGAACTTGGCATCCCCAAGCAGGCCGTACTTGACAACCTCGCCATAGCCAGATGCAAAATCGCGGGCGGTCAGGGAGGCGAGCATGTCAATATCGGCCAGCACAAGGCTGGGCTGGTGAAACGCGCCAATAAGGTTTTTGCCTTGGGGCGTGTTAATGCCCGTTTTGCCGCCAACAGAGCTGTCTACTTGCGCCAGCAACGTGGTGGGGATTTGCACAAACCGAACACCGCGGCGCAGAACTGCAGCACAAAATCCGACCAAATCCCCAATAACCCCACCTCCCAGCGCAATGATGATATCTTTGCGTTCGATCTTTTCGGCCAGCAGCCATTCACAAATGCGCGCCACATGATCCCAAGCTTTGCTACCCTCGCCAGAAGGCACAGACAGGGCCGTGGCGTTCATACCCGCGCTGGCCAGCGAGGCCATTAGGCTTGGTAAATGCAAGTCTTCTAGCCGCGCGTCATAGACGACGGCGGCGCGTTTGCGGCGCAAAAGCGGGCCAATCTGCGCGCCCGCATCCCCCAGCAGACCCGCGCCGATACGCACATCGTAGCTGCGAGCGCCAAGGTTTACGGGCACAGTTGTCACGCTCATCTTACTCTCCCAATACATCGGCGCGCGCGGAAATGGCCGCGATCACGCGGTCGGCCATCTCATCTGGGGTGATGTCAGCAGCCCCTTCGACGCTGATATCGGCAAGGCGGTAGGAGGGCAAGCGCGCCTCAAGCAGCTGGGCCAAAGTCTCGCGCGGGTTTGGGGTGCGCAGAAGGGGGCGCGTGTTTTTGTGACGCACACGTTGCCACAAAATTTCCAAATCTACCTTTAGCCAAACCGAAAGGCCAAGTTCGTGGATTTGGGCGCGGTTGGCTTCGGCCAAAAAGGCTCCGCCGCCCGTGGACAAGATGCAAGGACTTGCGCGCAAAAGGCGGGCGATCACTTCGGCCTCGCGGGCGCGAAAAAACGGCTCGCCGTCGCGTTCAAAAATCTCGGCAATGCTGCGGCCTGCGGCGTTGACGATTTCATCGTCCGAATCCACAAATGGCACGGCCAGTTTGCGCGCCAAAACCGTGCCAACGGCGGTTTTGCCAGCCCCCATCATGCCCACCATGACAACCGATTTTTTAAGTTTCACGCCAGAACACCCCAGAACAACGCCCATACAACGCGTTCTTTATGACAAAGCAGCGCGCCCGCGCCAACTGCAATCGCACAGCTTTGAGTAAAGCGCAGCAAATCCGTCAAACGGGGGGTGAATATTGCGGCAAAAGTGTATATGTAGCGGCAAAGATAGTGTGCGACCAAGAAATGGGGCAAAAAAGATGGGCAGAGCGATCTCGGCGCTGGCAACTGCAGCGGCTTTGGTAGGTCTGGGGCTGGTGATTTACGGCTATACTGTCGACATGGCCCCTGCCCCGCAACCCACTGGCCAAAGCGTGATTCTGAATGGCGGTTAAGCGCGCCTGCGTCACTGGTTCTTTGGGTCTGGTCTTTGTATTTTGGGGGGCTAGCGCTGCTATGCTGAAGGCCCAAGAAACTGGGCCAGAAACACAGGTCTCAGCCTCTTCCCCGCTTTCTGCGATTGATTGGTTATCCGAAACAGTCAAACCCGCGCCGCTGCCTTTGTCGCCAAATGCGTCATCGCCAAAGGCCATACCGCCTTTGGGCGAGGCCCCTGTTACGGGCGGGGTTGCCGCACCGCAGGCGATCACAACCACTGTTCTGGGCGGCCCGTCAGTAGATAGTGTCGGCCTGCTACCTAGCGCGAAAACAGGTTATCCCGCCGCGCTGTGGGGCCGCGCGACGGCTGGCGAGGTCAGCGCCGCCATTGTGGGCCTGAAAACCGACGGCATTCCTGCATTGCATGATTTGGCGATCACAGTCCTGCTGGCTGAGGCGGACGCCCCCGCGATGGAAGCCCCCGCACAGCACGGCGCGGTGCTGCTGGCGCGGGTAGATAAACTGCTGGCTATCGGCGCGCTGGATCAGGCCTATGCGCTGATCGAGGCGGCAAGCCCTGCCAACAATGCTGATTTGTTCCGCCGTGCCTTTGATGTAAGCCTGTTGATGGGCCAAGAAGATCGCGCCTGCAGCGAGATGCGCGCCACGCGGGGGCTGGATATTGCGCCGCAGACGCGTGTGTTCTGCGCCGCCCGCGCGGGCGATTGGGCAGGGGCCAAGCTGACGCTGTCGACCGAAACCGCGCTGGGCGGTATTCCCTCCATCGAGGCCGAATTGCTTGAACGCTTTTTGGACCCCGAGGCCTTTGCCGACCCAACCCTGCCGCCCCCGCCCAAACCGATCACCCCGCTGATCTGGCGAATTTACGATGCGCTGGGTGAAACCCTGCCCACGGGCACGCTGCCGATTGCCTTTGCCCATGCCGAACTATCCACCCGCGCCGGCTGGAAGGCGCAAGCCGAAGCGGCCGAGCGTTTGGCGCGCGCAGGGGTGTTGGCCCCCAATCAATTGCTGGGGATTTTCACCTCGCAAAAACCATCGGCATCGGGCGGGGTTTGGGACAGGATTGCAGCCTTTCAGGCCTTGGATGCGGCGATCACGGCGGGCGATGCAGGCGCGGTGGCGGCAACCCTGCCCCCCGCCTATGACGCGATGAAGGCTGCCGAATTAGAGGTAGCCTTTGCAACGCTGTATGGCGAAGCATTGGCAAGCCTAAACCTGCAAGGCGAGGCGGGCGATTTGGCCTATGAAGTGGGGCTCTTGTCGCCCGCCTATGAACGGCTGGCGGGTGATCCGACGGCGGGCACGCCGCGCGGGTTTTTGGCGGGGCTGGCGCGTGGGGATTTGGCGGAGCAAACGGCATCAGGTGATTTGGGCCGCGCCGTGGCGGCGGGCTTTTCCGCGCCAATGCTGCCCGATGATCTGGCGCAGCTGGCTGCATCGGGCAATGTCGGCATGGGCATTCTGGCGGCCATATCGCGCATTCAAACGGGGGTATTTGGCGAGGATCGCGCTGTGACCGAGGGGCTGGCCCTGCTGCGCGCGCTGGGGTTGGAATCGGCGGCGCGGCGCACCGCGCTAGAGCTGATGATTTTGGAACGGCGGGGCTGAGCCATGTCCGCGCCGCAGGGCCATGATGGCTGGATTTCCGCCTTTCTGGATGCCGCCCGCGCCGAAAGGGGGGCTGCCACCAACACAGCGCTTGCCTATGGTCGTGACCTTTTGGATTTCGCGGCATGGGCGGCGCGTCGCGACTGCGCATTTACCACCGCGACCCGCGAAGATATCCACGCCTACCTGATTTCGTGCGAGGCGGCGGGACTGGGCCAAGCAACCCGCGCGCGCCGCCTGTCGGCGATCAAACAGATGTTCCGCTTTGCCTTTGAAGAAGGCTGGCGCAGCGAAAACCCCGCACTGCGCATAAAAGGGCCTGGCGCGCGGCAGTCTTTGCCCAAAAGCCTATCGGAAGGCGATGTGTCTGCAATACTGAGCGCCAGCGCGAAATATGGCCGTGATGCCGCAAGCCGCCTGCGCAACCTGTGCCTTGTAGAACTGCTATATGCCACGGGGATGCGGGTGTCTGAACTAGTCACCCTGCCCGCCCATGCCCTGCGCGGGGATCCTGCGATGATTTTGGTACGCGGCAAGGGAGATAAGGAACGTCTGGTACCCCTTTCGCCGCCCGCCCGCGCGGCGGCACAGGCTTGGCTTGCCCAGTGGGATAAGACGGCAGATGCCGCGCGTGCCAAGGGCAATCCTGCCCCGCGCTTTTTATTCTCCTCATCCGCCGCCGACGGCCACATCACACGGCAGTATTTTTATACCCTAATCAAATCCATCGCCGCCCATGGCGGGGTTGACCCTGCCCGTGTCACTCCGCACACTTTGCGCCACGCTTTTGCCACCCATTTACTGGCTCATGGTGCAGATTTGCGGGTGATCCAAACCCTACTGGGCCATGCGGGCCTTGCCACTACGGAAATTTATACGCATGTCCTTGACCAAACCCTAAAGGATTTGGTTCTGACCCACCATCCGCTTGCCACGCCCAAACCTAAGTAGAGGCCCCCCATGAGCGAAACCATCACATTTGACGCCGATTTCTGGCTGACCGCTGCCGCCATTCTGGGGCTTTTGGTTATGTCTGCGTTCTTTTCAGGATCGGAAACTGCGCTGACCGCCGCTTCGCGCGGCAAGCTAAAATCGTACGCAGATCGCGGATCCAAAGGGGCAAAATCTGCGATGAAAGTAACCGAGGACAGCGAGCGCATGATCGGCGCGCTGCTACTGGGCAATAATTTTGTGAACATTCTGGCAGCATCCTTGGCCACGGCGCTGCTGACGCGGATGTTTGGCGATAATGGCGTGGCCCTGGCGACAGCGGTGATGACGGTGCTGGTGCTGATCTTTGGCGAGGTGCTGCCCAAAACTTTGTCGATCACCTTTCCCGAACCTGTCGCCGTGCGCGTCGCCCCATTGGTGCGAGTGCTGATTTTGGTCTTCTCGCCCGTCGTATCGCTGGTGCGGGCGCTTGTACGCGGCATCCTGCGCGTCTTTGGCGTGCGGGCCGACCCAGATGGCAAGATGCTTGCCCTGCGAGAGGAAATTATGGGGGCGATCGCCCTTGGCCATTCTGAAGGCGCCGTGGAAAAGGAAGATCGCGACCGCCTTTTGGGCGCGCTTGATCTGTCGCACCGCACCGTGGACGAGATCATGCGCCACCGCCGCCAGATCGAAATGATAGACTCTGGTCAAACCCCGGACGAGATTATCGCGCAGGTGCTGGCCTCACCGCATTCGCGCCTGCCTATTTTCAAAGATGATGAGGAGAATATCCTTGGCATTATCCACGCCAAAGATCTGCTGCGCGAGGTTGACCGCCTGCGCCGCCAAAACGCGGGCGCGGATATTGCAGCCACGATTGAAGAGTTGGACGTGGTAAAAGTGGCGATGAAGCCGTATTTCATCCCCGACACCACCAGTTTGGACGAACAAATGCGCGCCTTTCTGGCCCGCAACGCGCATTTGGCGCTGGTGGTTGATGAATACGGCAGCCTGCAGGGGCTGATCACGCTGGAAGATATTTTGGAAGAAATCGTTGGCGAGATTAACGACGAATTCGACGCCGTGGTGCGCAATGCGGGACTGAAGCAAACTGAAAACGGCGATTACATTGTGGACGGAGCCATGACGATCCGCGATCTTAACCGCTCGATGGACTGGCGCCTGCCCGATGCCGAGGCGAACACGATTGCGGGGCTAGTGATCCACGAGGCGCAGATGATTCCAACCGAAGGGCAAGCCTTTATCTTTCACGGGTTCAGGTTTCAGGTGGTGCAGAGAAGAGAGAATAGGGTGGTGAAATTGTGGGTGCGGGCGGTGTGATCCCTAAAGAATCTCAATCACCGCCGCCAGACCTGCGGTTGTGCTTACGCCGGTCAGGGTCAGCACTTCGCTGGGCCCAAAGTTCAACACTAAATTGCCGCCGACCACGCTGGAAAACTCGGCCACCACCTCAGCAGCGGTTTTGGCGGCCCCGCCCCAGATAGTATCGTCAAGCCGCAGGATATCGCCGCCCCCCACAGAAAAATCGCTGATCTGATCCCTGCCAAAGGCATCCTCAAACACAAACACATCCGCGCCCGCAGCCCCGCCCAGCACGTCATTGCCTGCGCCGCCTGTCAGCGTGTCGTCACCTAATCCGCCAAATAGGCGGTCATTGCCGCCCATGCCCGAAAGGGTGTTATCGCCTTTGTTGCCCGTCAGCGTATTGGCGCTGCCATTGCCCGTGGCATCCAAATCTGCCACGCCCAAAAGTCGCGCGTTATGGATGCCCGCCTTCAGCGTGATATCGGCGGATGTGAAAAACGAATTAGCCCCCACCACATCTAGCTTGGCATTTTCAGACGACATATCCAATTGCAGTGAAAATGCCTTGCTGCCGACGCGGCCCGTGATGTCTTGGGTGGCATCGGTATTCAGGCGCAGCGCATACAGACCCGTGCCTGCTGCGGCCGCGCTTTTGCCTTGGGCGGTAAAGGTCACGCTGCCGCGCCCCTCGCCTATGTCATAAAAATTATTGCCGTTTCTGTCGGTATAGGCCACGCCCGTAAGAAATACAGACGCACCGCGCAGGCCAAAAACTTCCGTCAACATGGCCGAATTATAGGTCGTGCCGCCCGTTCGAAACGCTCCCAATTCTTCGGCCAGACCCACCTCGCGGTACCCCTCTGCCAGTGTGTTTGCGCGGTGCCCTTCGCTTAGGAACAGGCCGCGATACTGGGTGTTGATTGTGCTGGCATTGATGGAAATCGACCCTGTCGTGCCCGCCCAGGCAATGTTTTCACCCACCAGCGAAAAGCCCGTATATCCTGCCGCTTCAGCGCGCTCGCTGGGTCGACTGCCGCTTTGCCCTGTGTGCGAAAACCGATCGGCGGCGATCATCCATTTGGAATGGGCAATCGCCGCATTTTCCAGCTGCGCATTCGGGGCCAGCACTTGCTTTGCAGCAGTCGAGATGGTGCCCGCGGGCAGGCCTGCATTCAGCACAATGCCAAAGCGTGTTGCCTCGGCGGCGGGATCAAGGCGGCCACGATTGATGAGTTCCAGAAGATAAACTTCAGCTGCCGATAGGGCCATGGGCATTGCTCCTGTTTAACATAGCTACCTCAGACAGACTTCCGACCTTGGGGGTCGGATATATCGCACATGACGCAATTTTTGCATTGTGACGGACAAGGGCGCTACCTTTTAAACATACTGCCCAAAATCCCGCGCACCACCGCTTGGCCAGTGCGGGTGCCTAATTGGCGGACAAAGCTTTTGGCCAAGGTCGTCGTTAGGCTGTCGCTGCGCGATGACCCCCCGCTACGGCGCGCGGGTTCGCGGTAGCCTTCACCGTCATAGCGGCGCGCGCGGCTAAACTCGCGTTCGTCTTCTTTGCGGCGGGCCTCGTCTTCGGCGGCGCGGGCCTGCGCAGCCTCGGCTGCCTCGGCGTCGCGCGCGGCGGCTTCTGCACGGCCACGTAGGCGTTCATAGGCGCTCTCGCGGTCAATTGGCGTTGTGTATTTCGCAGCCATCGGCGACATGGCCATCACACCTGCACGCAGCATAGGTTCAATCGGGCCAAGCTGCGAATTTGGCGGGCGCACTAAGGTACGTTCGGCAATGCCTGGAATGCCCTTGGCTTCTAAAAACGATGTCACCGCCTCGCCCGTGCCAACATCGCGAATGGCGTCTGAAATATCAAAGCGCGGGTTGGGGCGGTAGGTTTCCGATGCCGCCTTCAAATCTTTTTGATCTTTGGCGGTAAAGGAGCGCAGGGCGTGCTGCACGCGATTGCCAAGTTGGCCCAAAATCACATCGGGCACATCGGCAGGGTTTTGCGTAATAAAATAAATGCCCACACCTTTGGAACGGATGAGGCGAGCCACTTGTTCGACCTTTTCCACCAATGCGCGGGGCGCGTCGTTGAACAGCAAATGCGCCTCGTCAAAGAAGAAAACCAATTTTGGCTTATCAAGATCGCCAATTTCGGGCAGCTCTTCGAACAGTTCCGACAGCAGCCAGAGCAGGAATGTGGCATAGAGGCGCGGCGAGTTCATCAGCTTATCTGCCGCCAGAATATTGACCACGCCCTGCCCGTTTGCGTCCACACGCATCAGATCGGAAAGTTCCAGCGCGGGTTCGCCAAACATCTGCGCCGCACCTTGATTTTCCAGCACCAAAAGGCGGCGCTGAATGGCCCCAATCGAGGTGCTAGCAACAAGTCCGTAACGGGCGGAAATTTCGCCATCGTTCTGCGCGATAAAGGTCAAAAGCGCCTGAAGGTCTTTTAGATCAAGAAGGGGCAGCTCTTCTTCATCGGCCAAACGGAAGGCCACGTTCAAAACGCCCTCTTGCGGCTCGGTCAACTCCAAAAGGCGTGACAGCAGCAGCGGGCCCATTTCGGCGACAGTGGCACGAATGGGGTGGCCCGCCTGCCCGAACATATCCCAAAAAGTCACAGGATAGGGGCGGTAAGCGATGGTATGACCGATTTGCGCGGCGCGTTTGGTAAATGCTTCGTGCAATTTATGGTTTTCACTGCCTGCTGCGGCAAGGCCTGACAGATCGCCTTTCACATCGGCCATAAACACTGGAACGCCTTCGGCGGAAAACCCTTCGGCCAGCACTTGCAGCGTCACCGTTTTGCCCGTGCCCGTGGCCCCCGCAATCAAACCATGACGGTTGCCATATTTTAGCAGCAGGTTTTGCGCCGCGCTGTAGCCCTCACCGCCGCCACCTACAAAGATCGTCTCGCCCATGAATCACCCTATTTTTCGTTTCAACCTATGATAGCGGAAAGCCGCGCGCAAACGAAACAGATTGTTAACCAATCGCTGGGATATTGAAGACATCGCAGCGGCCCTTGGGCAGTGCGATTGTGACTTCCTCCCTGTCTGACTGGCCGCGCCCTCGGGTGCGGCCTTTTTTATAGAAAATCGGGGGCTTGGTGACTAAGATGGCCGCGCAATATTCTTGCGCGGCCAGTCGAGAAACGCGTTGACGCAGGAAAATTTTGCGCCTAGGTTTGTATTCATAAGTCGGCCAGTCCGACAGGGAGATAAATAAAAGGGTCGGCTTGCCGGCCCTTTTTCAATGGGTGCAGATCGGCGCAGATCCGCCTCGGGCCCAGTTTTCTACGCGCGCCCCACTGACAATGCCAATGCCCCGTGTTATGGCCCGCGCCACAGGCAGACACCTTACGCATTACACAGGAAAAGATATGATCACTTTTTTTAAAACCAAAGCTTGGGCTTGCGCGTTCGCGCTGATTGCAGGGGCCAGTTTGGCCCAAGATGCAGCCCCTGCAAAAGCTGTGCCAACCCTTGAAACCGCAAAGGTGGGCGAGGTTTATTTAGCCGAAAAATCAGACCCTTGGGAGCTGCGCTGCACCAAGGTTGAAACAGGCCAAGGCCCGTGCCAAATTTTTCAATTGCTGCGCGACGAAACGGGCGGCGCGGTGGCCGAGTTCAATATGTTTTTGATCCCCGAAGGCAAAGGCGCGGTGGCCGGTGCCGTTGTCGTTGTGCCACTTGAGACGCTGCTTGAATCGGGCCTGATCATCTCGGTTGATGATGCCCCAGCGAAAGGGTATTCGTTCGCTTATTGCACGGGCTACGGCTGTATTGCGCGCGTGGGCTTCACGGCAGAAGAACTAGATGCGATGAAAGCAGCAAGTGCTGCAAGCCTTACAATCGTGCCTGCGAAAATCAAAGATTCGAAGGTGACACTGACACTGTCTTTAGCAGGCTTTAGTGATTTGATCGAAAAGACCAAACCCGCGAATTAAGCCACGGATTTATGCCGAGTTGCGGCAAGAACCCCGCCCGGTTGGGCGGGGTTTTATATTGTGAGGCGTTTGGAAGGTAGGGTTAGTGCCAATTGGGCGCACGGCCCAACACGATGGCGGCATTCATACCACCAAAGGCAAAAGCGTTAGATAAGGCCACGCGCACTGGCGCAAGGCGGGCAGTGTTTGGCACATAGTCCAGATCGCAGTCAGGATCGGCCGAACAATAGCCAACTGTTGGGGCAATCACGCCGTCTTGCAGTGCCATAAGGCAGGCCAACAGCTCGACCGCCCCTGCCCCGCCGATCAGGTGACCGTGCATAGATTTGGTCGAGGATATCGCCAATTTGTGGGCATGCTGCCCAAAAACAGACCGAATGGCGGCGCTTTCCACGCGGTCATTGGCCGCTGTGCCCGTGCCGTGGGCGTTGATGTAATCGATACCCTCGGGAGACAGATTGGCATCTTGCAGGGCAAGGTGCATCGCCATTTCTGCGCCTGTTTGCGATGGCATGACCAAATCGGCGGCATCCGATGTCATCGCATAGCCCAGAACCTCTGCCAAAATGACAGCGCCGCGCGCGCGCGCGTGGTCGAGCGTTTCAAAAACATAAACAGCCGCGCCTTCGCCCTGCACCATGCCATTGCGGGTAGCGCAAAACGGGCGGCACCCATCGGGCGACATGACGCGCAGCGCTTCCCACGCCTTTAGCCCGCCAAAGGTTAGCATTGCCTCAGATCCGCCGGTCAGCATCACATCGGCCGCCCCACTGCGCAGCATTTGCAGCGCAAGCCCCATAGC
>CAXNJD010000013.1:0-10454 GCA_964202545.1 Cypionkella sp. | reverse complement strand
AGATCATCGCCAGATTTCAAATCAACGATCTGCACTTCGCGCCCCGCGCGCACAAAGCCTGCAATGTCTTCCAGCGTTACGTAATCAGACGTTTCGGTATTATACAACCGACGGCTTGCATAACGCTTTATCAGCAGCGGCTTTTGCGTCTCGCTCATGTGGCCCCCCAAGGTGCAGAATATTGCAGCTGCAAACAAGCTTACGGCAGCGCAGAAAAAAAACAAGAGCGGGCACGACGGCCCGCTCTTTTACTTTACCTAAAGGTTGCGCTTACTTTGCAGCAGCAGCTTTTTTCACAACGGCAGTCGCTTCGGTGGTCACTTTTTGCACAGCAGCAGTTGCCTCGGCAGCCACTTTTTTGCCAGCAGACATCAGCAGCTCGACTGTGTCCAACTGAACTTTTTTCGCAATTTCTGCGAAAGCGGCCATATGCTCGGCAGCGGTTTCAGCCGAAGCCGATGCGAAATCGGTTGCAGCTTTGGTGTAGTCGGCGACTTCGGTCTTTGCAGTTGCAGCGGTCGAGATCTTTGCCAAGGTGTCTTTGGTCCATTTGGACGACAGGTCAGCCGACTTTTCAGCAGCTTCCAGTGCAACTTTGGCCATTTTCTCGCCAAAAGCAGCTTGGGTTTTGAACGCGGTCTGCATGGCGGTGGCGTCCATTGGGAACTTTGCCATCATGTCGGTCATAACTTTGGTGAAATCGGTGGTGGTTGCCATGTTCGGCTCCTCTGGTTGATGTTCGGTATGTCTTCGATGACACTAACATAGATGCTGCATCGCAGCATTGCAAGGTTTTTCTGCACTGCGGCATCGTTAACCTTAACCCATTGTCAGATTTGAAAAATAACTGCCGCGGAGCCCCAGGTTACAAAACTGATACAAAATATCCTTATTTTTTAGAGGTATCAGGCCTTTGGGCTGGCCATAACATAGGTTCCAGGCGCCGCGCACAGAACAAGGTGATTCGCACCGCCCAATGCAGGCGCAGCAATTCGCGCGCCCGAACGGCCTGCCAGCCACGCCGCCCACCGCGGCCACCAAGACCCCGCATGAAACTGCGCGCCCGCTTTCCAATCTTCGGGCTTGCCCGAAATGGGGGCGGCATTGGTGTAATGGCCGTATTTGTCTTTGCTGGGCGGGTTCACAATGCCCGCGATATGGCCCGATTGCGCCAGAACAAAGGTTTTCTCAGCAGCGCCCATTTGGGCAATGCCATTAAAACTGCCGCGCCAATGGGCGATGTGATCTGTCTCACAAGCAATGGCATAGATTGGCAACGTCACATCCGATAGGCGCACAGGCTGCCCCATAACGCGGTATGTGCCTTCACTAAACCCATTGTCTTGGCACAAGTCGCGCAAGTATTGCGTGGCCATTTTGGCGGGCAGGTTCGTGCCATCGCCGTTCCAATACAGCAAATCAAACGCAGGCGGCGTTTGCCCCATCATGTAAGATTTAATCGCAGGTGTCCAAATCAACTCGTTTGATCGCAAAAACGAAAACGTCCGCGCCATAAATGTTTTGGACAAAATTCCGTCGCTTGCAGATTGCCGTTCAATCCCGTCGACAAAGTCGTTTTCCAAAAACACGCCCACTTCACCGGGGTCGGAAAAATCGGTTAGCGTTGTAAAAAACGTGGCCGATTTTGCTGGGCTTTGCCCCTGTTGTTGCAAATGTGCCAACGTCAGGCCCAGTGTGGTGCCCGCAATGCAATAGCCCACCACATTAATCTGCGCCTGCCCCGTCATCGCGCGCACTTCATCAAGGGCTGCCAAATATCCATCCTTGATATAGTCATCCATCGACGTGTCGGCATAGCTGGCATCGGGGTTGACCCACGACACTACAAACAGCGTAAAGCCTTGATCTACAATCCATTTGATCAAACTGTTGCGCGCGCCCAAATCCAGCACATAGAACTTGTTAATCCAAGGCGGAAAAATCAGCAGCGGGGTTTCATACACCGTGTCGGTGCTGGGGCTGTACTGGATCAGTTCGAACATTTTGTTGCGAAACACCACCGCGCCCGCCGTGGTGGCCAAATTCTCGCCCACTCGAAATGCGCTGCGATCTGCCAGCGATACCGCCAGCGCGCCATCATTCGCCTCGACATCAGCCACAAGATTTTCCAACCCCGCAACAAGGCTTTGCCCATCCGTTGCAATCGCCTTTTCCAGCGCATCGGGGTTGGTGGCCAGAAAATTGGTGGGCGCCATCATATCGACGATCTGCTTGGTGAAATATTCCAGCCGCGTGCGCTCGCGCTCGGCCAAACCTTCCATCTCGCCCACAGTCGAATGCACCGCCTCGGCCCCAATCAGATATTGCTGTTTGACGAAATTGAAAAAAGGGTGCGTCGTCCACAGCGGATTGGCAAAGCGGCGATCTTGCGGCGTGGCATCCGCTGGCGCGCGAAACTCGCCGCTCGCAAGGGCCTTTTGCGCCTCGGCGTAATGGGAAAGTGTTTTGCCCCAATAACTGACTTGATGTTCAATAATTTTGCTGGGATTTTGCATCATTGTTGACAGATATGCGGCCGCAGCCTGCATCATCATCTCTTGGCCAGGCCCATCCAGCGCCGTGTCGTGGGCCTTTTGCGCGGCCAGTGCCCCTGTCAGGCGCAGGGATAACCCTTCGATTTTCTTTAAGTTTTCGGTCAGGCGTTCCAGTTTGGCGGCGCCTTCCGCACTATCCTTTGCCCCGCCCGCATCATTTTGCGACGATTTTCCGTTATCTGTTGTCATCGCAAAGCTTCTCCCCTAACCTTGCTGCTGCGCAGCATTGTCTGCACCTTGGCCCCAAACTGCCGTCTCCCTCGGCAAGCGGGGGGCCTTTGGGGGCGATCCCCGCTAGGAGTCGTGATGAAGTATATGGCCACTTATGACCTTATGGAAAGCCTGCGCAACACGAATGCGTGGATGGGGGCATCCGCACGTGCATTAGCCTCTTATCCCGCCTTCGCGCTGGTGCCGAACCCGATGTTGCAATGGGCTGCCGCTTGGGGCGAGGTGACCGAACGTAGTTTTGAACGCATGGTCGCGAAACCCGATTGGGCCATCAGATCGATACCCACCGCAGATGGGCAAGATCACCTTGTCGATGTCGTGACCGAAATCGAAAAGCCTTTTGGCGATTTGATATATTTTTCGGTGCGCCGCCGCGCACCGATGGCGCGCAAAGTGCTGCTGGTAGCCCCGATGTCGGGTCATTATGCCACCCTTTTGCGCAGCACAGTCGCCAGCCTTTTGCCCGATGCCGACATCTATGTGACCGATTGGACAAACGCGCGCGAAGTTCCCGTATCGGCGGGTAAATTCGATATCGAAGATTACACGATGTATCTGGTGGAATTTATGCGCCACCTTGGGCCAGACACCCATGTCATCGCCGTCTGTCAGCCAGTGCCGCTAACACTGGCCGCCGCCGCCTATTTGGCGCAAACCGACCCCGCCGCGCAGCCGCGCAGCCTAACGCTGATTGGCGGGCCCGTCGACCCAGATGCTGCCCCGACCGAAGTCACCGATTTTGGCGCGCGCGTGACCATGGGCCAACTCGAACAAACCGCCATCCAGCGCGTGGGGTTCAAATATCGCGGGGCGGGACGGCTGGTATACCCGGGCCTGCTGCAATTGCAGGGCTTTATTTCGATGAATTCCGAGCGGCACTCCAAAGCCTTTTCCGAACAAATCATGCGCGTGGCCCAAGGCGAGGCATCCGATCACGATGCCCATAACCGATTCTATGACGAATATTTGGCCGTGATGGACATGACGGCCGAGTTTTATCTGACAACTGTTGAGCGCATCTTTAAAAACCGCGAAATCGCCCGCAACGCCTTTACGCTGGATGGCGAGAAGGTTGATATCGGCGCAATCAGCAATGTGGCCGTGATGATTGTCGAAGGCGAAAATGACGATATTTCGGCCCCCGGCCAATGTCTTGCCGCGCTGGATTTACTGACAGGCCTTGGTGATGCCAAAAAGGCCCATCATTTGGAACCGGGCGCGGGCCATTACGGCATTTTCGCAGGCAAAAGCTGGCGGCTGAACATTCGCCCGCTGGTGCTGAATTTCATCGACGCGAACAGCTGAGGGGCCGCAAGGGGGTTTCACACCCCCTAACCTGCGAGCAAGCTCGCAGGTCTTCCCCCGTGGGATATTTATGAAGAAAAGAAGCGCTAAAGCGGCAAAGCTTCTATGGTCTGCGTGATCAAATCCAAACATTCGGCACTCGAAAACCGATGATCAGCGCCTTTGACTAATGTCAGGCGAATATCAGCGCCGCTGGCGTGTTCGAAAAGGCGCATGGCCACGGAAACGGGCACATCGGCGTCAGCAGTGCCTTGCAGCAATCGCACGGGGAAGGGCAAGTGCAGCGGCGCACGCAGTACAAGGTTGCGGCGCCCGTCTTCGATAAGGTTTTGCGTGATCGTATAGGGATCGCCATAATCAGACGGGATTTGCACCGCCCCTTTGGCGGCCAACTCGGCCTTTTGCGCAGCGGTAAAGCCCGCCCACATTGAATCTTCGGTGAAATCGGGCGCGGCGGCAATGCCGACCAGTCCCGCCATCTTTTCAGGCATGGCCCGCGCGATCAGCAGGGAAATCCATCCGCCCATCGAACTGCCCACCAATATCTGCGGGCCAGTGGTGCGCGCGCTGATGATATCGCGGGCATCGGCAAACCAATCGCCGATGCAGCCATCTTCGAACGCGCCGCCCGATTGCCCATGCCCCGAATAATCAAACCGCAAAAACGGGCGGCCCGCCGTTACAGCCCACTCGGCCAAATGCACCGCCTTTGTCCCGCCCATATCGCTGCGAAACCCGCCAAGGAAGACAACGCCCACGCCCTGCCCCGCCACCTGATCATAGGCCAGCTTGCGCGCCGAAACCGTTTCGTGAAACCTTGTCATTTTCGCACCCCGTTTTGCGGCAAATATAGCCCCGCTTTCTTAACAAGCCCAGCCTTGACAATCCTTTGGCGCGCGCGGCAAATGCGCCCATAACCCGCAACCGTGCGTTTCGTAGGCGCAAAACAGATGAGGACGATATGGGCAATATCACCCTAACCTTTCCCGATGGCAATCAGCGCAGCTTTCCCGCTGGCATTACTTCTGGCGAAGTGGCGGCGTCCATCGCCCCCAGCCTTGCCAAGAAAACCATTTCCGCCAGCATCAACGGCGCGCATTACGATCTGGCTTGGCCGATCAACACCGATGCCAAGATAATGCTGCATTCTATGGCCGATGACGCCATCGCCCTAGAACTGATCCGCCACGACTGCGCCCATATTATGGCCCGCGCGGTGCAGGAAATCTGGCCCGATGTCAAAGTCACCATCGGCCCTGTACGCGATGAGGGTTGGTTTTACGACTTTGACCGCGCCGAGCCTTTCACCCCCGATGATCTGGCCTTGATCGAGGCCAAAATGCGCCAAATCATCAATGCGCGCGAACCTGTGCGCACCGAAGTGTGGGATCGCGCCCGCGCGATGAGCTATTATGAACAGCGCAACGAGCCATTTAAGCTGGAATTGATCGCCCGCATCCCCGAAGGCGAAGACCTGCGTATGTATTGGCATGGCGATTGGCAAGACCTGTGCCGTGGCCCCCATTTACAGCACACAGGGCAGGTTCCATCGGATGCCTTTAAGCTGACCCATATCGCGGGGGCCTATTGGCTGGGCGATGCTACCCGCCCAATGCTGCAACGCATTTACGGCCTTGCCTTCAAAAACCGCGACGATCTGAAGGCCCATCTGCTGATGCTGGAAGAGGCCGCCAAGCGCGATCACCGCAAACTGGGCCGCGAGATGGATTTGTTCCATATTCAAGATGAGGCCCCTGGCATGGTGTTTTGGCACCCCAACGGCTGGACGATTTACCGCCAACTGGAAGATTACATGCGCGGCCGCCTGCGCGTGGCGGGCTATAAGGAAATCAAAACCCCCCAAGTGGTTGACCGCGTTTTGTGGGAAAAATCAGGCCATTGGGAGGCCTACCGCGAAAATATGTTCATCGTGGAGGTGGACGAAGAGGGCGCGAAAGAAAAGCGGATCAATGCGCTAAAACCCATGAACTGCCCCTGCCATGTGCAGATTTTCAATCAGGGTTTGAAATCATACCGCGACCTGCCGCTGCGCCTTGCTGAATTCGGGTCTTGCCACCGCTACGAATCTAGCGGTTCGATGCATGGCCTGATGCGCGTGCGCGGCTTTACCCAAGATGATGCGCATATTTTCTGCACCGAAGATCAGATCGAGGCCGAATGCGCCGCCTTTATTGGCCTTTTGTCCAGCGTTTACAAAGACCTTGGCTTTGACAGTTTTGATATCAAACTTTCCACCCGCCCTGATGTGCGCGTAGGCTCTGACGAGGTTTGGGACAAAGCCGAAGGCGCGTTGCAAAAGGCGATCGAAGGGCTGGGCTTGCCTTATGCCATTGCGATAGGCGACGGCGCATTTTACGGGCCAAAGCTGGATTTCAAGCTGACCGATGCCATTGGCCGCCAATGGCAATGCGGCACTTTCCAAGCCGACTTTAACCTGCCCGTGCGGCTGGACGCGGAATATGTCGGCGTGGATGGGGCAAAACATCGCCCCGTGATGCTGCACCGCGCCGTCTTGGGCAGTTTTGAACGATTCATTGGCATTCTAATTGAAAACTATGCAGGCAAATTCCCGTTCTGGCTGGCCCCGCGTCAGGTGGTTGTGGCCTCTATCGTGTCGGATGCAGACCCGTTTGTGCATGAAGTTGTGGCCGCCCTGCAAAAGGCAGGCGTGCGCGCCGAGGCCGACATTCGCAACGAAAAGATCAATTACAAAGTGCGCGAACATTCGGTCGGCCGCGTGCCTGTGATCTTTGCCGTGGGGATGCAAGAGGTTGCAGATCGCACTGTATCGGTGCGCCGTTTGGGCGAACAAGGCAGCATTACCATGACCCTTGATGCCGCCATCGCTGAATTTGGATTTGCCGCCCTGCCCCCCGCGCATTAAGCTGAAAGAAAGGGCAAAGCGTAGGGCGCGCGTAGGGACGGATGCAATACGCATAACATACGCAAAACATACGTAAAACATACGCGGTTTTCGGCGCTAAATCAGGGGGCTAGCGGGCATGTCATTTCTTTTGGCTATCGACCAAGGCACTACCTCGTCCCGCGCGATCCTCTATTCAGCGGCGCTGAAACCCGTGGCTACGGCGCAGGCCGAATTTGCGCAAATTTTTCCCCAATCGGGCTGGGTCGAACATAATCCGCAGGCGATTTGGGACAGCGTTCTATCCTGCACCAAGCGGGCCATTTCAGGGATTGATCCGCGCGAAATCGCGGCCATTGGCATCACAAATCAGCGTGAAACCACTATAGTTTGGGATAAGATCACGGGCGAGCCCCTACATAATGCAATTGTCTGGCAAGATCGCCGCACCGCAGATTTCTGCAATACCCTACGCGCGGGTGGCTATGAGAGTATGGTCACAGCCCGCACGGGCCTGCTGCTTGACCCCTATTTCAGCGGCACAAAACTGAAATACATCTTAGACTTAGTGCCAAATGCAAGGCAGCGCGTCGCACGCGGAGAGATTGCCTTTGGGACAATAGACACATTCCTGATTTGGCATCTGACAGGCGGGCGTGTTCACGCCACCGATGCCACCAACGCCGCCCGCACTATGCTGTATGATATTGGGGTAGGGAAATGGGATGCAGGTATCTGCGAACTTCTTGATATTCCTATGCAAATTTTGCCATCTGTACTGAACTCTGCCGATGATTTTGGGGCCACCGACCCCGCAATTTTGGGCGCGGCCATTCCCATTCGCGGTGTTGCGGGCGATCAACAGGCGGCAACAGTAGGACAAGCATGTTTTGAACCTGGCATGATGAAATCTACCTATGGCACGGGCTGCTTTGCCCTGATGAATACGGGCAACGTGCGGACGCATTCGAATTCTAAACTGTTGACAACAATCGCTTATCAGTTGAACGGCAAGCCTACCTATGCGCTGGAAGGGTCGATCTTTATCGCAGGCGCAGTCGTTCAATGGCTGCGTGACGGGCTGCAAATCATCACCGCTGCCAGCGAAACCCAAAGCTTGGCCAATGGCGCCGACGACGGCCAAGACGTGCTGATAGTGCCTGCCTTTACAGGCCTTGGTGCGCCGTATTGGGCCCCATCAGTGCGCGGCGCGATGTTCGGAATTACCCGCGCCACAGGCCCCGCCGAAATTGCCCGTGCGGCCCTACAATCTGTGGGATATCAATCACTTGACCTTGTGACTGCCATGCGCGCCGATTGGCCCGCACCCGATGGGGCGGTGCTGCGCGTAGATGGTGGGATGGTGGCATCTGATTACACTATGCAGTTTCTAGCCGACATCATTGGCGCACCCGTAGACAGGCCAGAGCTGACGGAAACCACTGCGCTGGGGGCAGCGTATCTGGCGGGTCTGGGGGCGGGGGTCTGCCCAGAACCCGTTGATTTTGCGAAATCTTGGGCATTGCAGCGCCGCTTTTCCCCGCAAATGAGCAAGGCGGAGCGCACTGCAAAATCCGCCCGATGGCGTCGCGCGGTACAGGCAACTTTGGCGGTTTAGGCTGGTTGAATTGACGGGTAGCCAGATCTTCGCGCAACTGGATTTTCAAACGGCTACACAAACGCGTGAATGACGCGTCTGTTATTGGATTTTGTTACAATGTCAATGCTAACCCGATTTTGTGGCCGCCGCTGTGCCACTTTCATAGCCCAATCGAAAGGAAATCCCATGTCCACTCACTTCAAGACCTTCGCCGTCGCTGGCGCTTTCGCCTCTGCTTTGGCTGGTATCGCAGTTCCAGCTTCTGCACAGGATACTGAAAAGTGCTTTGGCGTCTCGCTGGCAGGTAAGAACGATTGTGCCGCTGGCGAAGGCACCACCTGCGCTGGCACCTCGAAGGTTGACTATCAGGGCAATGCTTGGACACTGGTACCAAAAGGCACGTGCGAGACGATGGAACTGCCTGCCGCCGCTGATGGTTCGGCACGTACGGGCAGCCTAAGCGCGCTTGACCGCGATCTGGTCAAGATTTAATCACTGGCCCCTGCCGTTGGGTTTGCCTTGGCAGGGGCAGTTTTCGGGGAAATTCATGGATTATTCGCTGATTCATCCCAGCTTGCCTGCCTCTGCTGGGGTTGGATATAAACCGCAGCATTTCGCAGATATTCGCAGCAGCGCCGCCCCCGTGGCATGGCTGGAAATTCACGCCGAAAATTACATGGGTGATGGCGGGCGGCCGTTGGCGCAACTGCTCGCCTTGGCGCTGGATTTCGCCATTTAAGTGCATGGCGTTGGCCTTTCTATCGGCGGCGATGCCCCGCTGGACAATGACCATTTGGCGCGACTGAAAACGCTTTGCGATTGGCTTCAGCCTGCAAGTTTTTCCGAACATCTGGCTTGGTCAACCCATGATGGCGCCTTCCTGAACGATCTGTTGCCCCTGCCCTATACCCAAGCAACACTTGCCCGCGTGTGCGAGCATATCGACCATCTGCAAACAACCCTTGGCCGCCAGATGCTACTGGAAAACCCATCCACCTATCTGGCCTTTGCTGAAACCACTATGTCAGAGGCAGACTTTTTAACGCAGATCGTGCGGCGAACGGGCTGCGGCTTGCTGCTGGATGTCAACAATGTCTACATATCGTCAGTGAACCAAGCCGCTGATCCTTATGACTATTTGCATAGTTTTCTCCTGCACGCAGTTGGCGAAATTCACCTTGGCGGGCACGAGGCTGACGCGGGCGACCATGGCGCGCCCTTGCTGATTGACAGCCATTCGCGCGCTGTCGCAGATGCGGTCTGGCAATTGTACAGGCGCACCATTGATCTGGCAGGGGCAAAGCCGACGTTAATCGAATGGGACAATGATGTACCAGACTGGCCCGTCTTGCAAAGCGAGGCTAAGTTGGTCGAGCAAATTTTAGCCCCGGCACGCGCGGGGCAATCCGCCAAAGGCGCGGCAGCATGAACAGCGCGGAATTTGTCGCCGCAGTGCTGAATCCAGCGGCCCCCCTTCCTCAAGGGTTGGTCGACCCGCTAGGCCGCGCCGCGCCGATTTGATGTATATCGCAATAATGTCACCCTTGGCCTGATCCGTGTGCTAGAGGCAGGCTTTCCAGCAACACGCGCTGTGGTGGGCGAAGATTTCTTTTCGGCAATGGCAGGCGAATATGCACGCAATTGCCCGCCCAGAACGCGAATTATGATGCTTTACGGCGATGATTTCGCCAATTTCATCGCACAGTTTCCACCCGCAGCAAGTCTGGGCTATCTGCCCGATGTTGCTCGGCTAGAGCAGGCCATCCGCTGCAGTTACCATGCCGCCGATGCCGATAGTATTGACCCGTTGGTGTTTACCACTTTGACCGAGGCAGATTTGCAAACCCTGCGCCTACGCTTTGCGCCTGCGGTGCAGATC